>UQZE01000080.1 GCA_900545325.1 uncultured Eubacteriales bacterium | reverse complement strand
TTATAGTTTGTTTTCATTTTACACAGCCTCCCCCCAAAGGTATAAAAGCACGGTGTTCACGGCGCCGTTCATGGCGTTGGAACTGCGCGTCGCGCCCGAAACGATATTCTGTACGCTGCCCGCGCCGGCAGAGGTGGAAAAGAGCTTTCCGCTCTCGAGTTCCTCCGTCGTGAGCGAGGTGTATTTTTCAAAGAAAGAAGTGCTGAAAGAGGACATCAGCGTCTGTTTTTCGTAACTGTCCAGAACGACGTTTTCCACAGAAACGGGTTTGTCGTTTTCGTATTTCACGAGCACCCACAGCGTAACCGACCCGTTCTTATATCCGATATTGCTCGATTTGCTGTTGTAAAGTTCGTAATAGACGCCTTCGTCGGTGAAACAATACGCTTTGATTATCTCGCCCGAATCGGCGGAAAAGCCTTCTTCGCCTTCGCCGAAGCCGTCGAGTACGGAAGCCTCTACCTCCTTGCCGTAAACTTTCAGTACGGCGCGGTTCAGCCGTTCCTTGTCGCTCACGTAAAGAAGGTCGTTGAGGACGGCGAGCAGGCCGCACATGACCACCGTGATGACGAAGAGGACGATCACGCAGCGGAAGGCCTCGCTTTTAAAGAAATTCGTCTTCATCTATTTGGCCTCCTTCTGCTTTTTCTGCCTTACGTAACCGAACGGGAGGTTCACGATGAACTTGTCGATCAGCGGAACGAACAGATTCATGAGCAGAATGACAAAGGACACCACTTCTATGCCCGCAGCCTTTCTGAGCACCGCGGTCAGCACGCCCATCAAAACGAAATACAGCACGTTGCCCCAGGTCGTGTTCGGCGTGGTGGTGTAATCCGTCGCCATGAAGATGGCGCCGAGGATAAGTCCGCCGCTCAGAATGGAGGGGAGAAAGTAATTGAAGTCGAATTTGTTGAGCGCCACGCTCATCAGTCCCGTTACCGCTATATAGATGAGCGGCCATTTGAAATCGATAATGCCGCGGATCACGAGATACAGGCCGCCGGCGATAAGCGCTATTTTACACGTTTCGCCGATACAGCCCGGCACGTTGCCGAGCAGAAGGTAAAGGTTGTTGGGCAGTTCGCCGTTCTGCAGCAGCGCGGTGAGCGACGTCGGCCCCGAAATTACGGTAGCGCCCGATTCGACGCCCGCGTAATTAGGTATAGCCCAGTTGCCCACCATGATCATGTTGAAGGACAGGAAGGCGAACACTCTGCCCGTCGCCGCGGGGTTGACGAGGTTTTTGCCCGTGCCGCCGAACAGCATCTTCACTACGATCACGGCGAACGCCGCGGAAAGAACGGGAACGTACCAGTAGACCTGCGAACCCAGGCACATTGCGAGGAGTAGCCCCGTAACGAGGGAGGAAAAGTCGAATTCTTTCAGGATTTCTTTGAAAGGTTTTCCGCAGATGAGAAGGAAAACGATTTCCGATACGCAGGCGGTTACGGCCGAAAGCGCGATGATCATCAGCGCGCGCCAGCCGAAGAACACGCACCCCATCACGAGGGCGGGCAGGAGCGCGATACAGACGTTCAGCATGATTTCCCGCGTGGTGCGCCTGCCCTTGACGTGCGGGGAGTTGGAATAAAATTTGAGTTGTTCTTCCATTGTTTGCTCCTATTTTTTCTCTTTGAGTTTCGCCTTGCAGAAAGCGATGCTCTGCACGAGCGGCCGCCTTGCGGGGCAGTTATATGCGCACGTTCCGCATTCGATGCAGTTCAGGGCGCCGTATTTTCTGCCCTTATCGTAATCGCCCGCAAGGGTGTAAAGCTCTATATACATCGGCATCAGCCGCATGGGGCAGTTTCTCGCGCACGCGCCGCAGTTGATGCAGTTGGTGGGCTTTTGGAGGTTGGCCTCTTTCGCGTTGAGGAACAACAGTCCCGAATCGGTTTTTCTCACGTACTGATTGAGGTCGACGAGGTTCTTGCCCATCATCGGGCCGCCCGCCACGTATTTCACGACGCCTTCTTTCTCGCCGCCGCAATACGCCGCGATCTCGGAAAAGGGGGTGCCGAGGGGGACTTTCAGGTTTTTCGGCTCGGCAATGCCGTCGCCGCTCACCGTCATCACGATTTCGGTCAGCGGCTTGTTGAGTTCCACCGCCTCGTACGCGGCGAACAGCGTCTTGATGTTCTGCACGCACACGCCTACGTCGAAAGGCATTTTACCCACGGGGACTTTCCTGCCCGTGCAGCAGTATATCAGCTGTTTCTCGCTGCCCATAGGGTACTGCTTTTGCAGCGCGACTACGTTCATGCCGCGTTCGGAAAACAGTTCTATGGCCTCGGGCTTATTCTTCTCTATGCCGACGACCACGTTTTTCACGTTGAGCGCCGCCGCGAGATAATTTATGCCCTTGACGATCTCGTCGGGATGTTCTATCATCAGGCGGTAGTCGCAGTTGAGGTAAGGTTCGCATTCCGCGCCGTTGACGATGAGCGTGTCGAGCGGGTTTTTGGGCGAGAGTTTGACCGCGGTGGGGAACCCCGCGCCGCCGAGCCCGACTATGCCCGCCTCGCGCACGCGGCCGATAATGGTCGCGTCCTCAAAATTTTCGAGGTTGGGAAAGCGGAATTCTTCCGTGCGGCCGTCGTTTTGAATGACGATGTACTTTTGTTTCAGTCCCATCGGATTGACGATCTCTTCAATGCCCGTAACCTTGCCGCATACGCTGGAAAAGACGTTTGCGGAAACCGCGCCCGTCGCTTCCGCGATCATCTGCCCCTTGATCACGTCGTCGCCGACGTTCACAACGGGAGCCGCGGGCGCGCCGATATGCTGGGAAACGCTTATCTTCACCGTTTCGGGCGCGGGCATCGTTTCTATCGGCTTTTCGCGGCAGAGTTCCTTGCGGTCCTTTACGTGCACGCCGTACCGATATCTTTTGCCTTTGAGTATCAAGATATATATCCTCCTGAAATGATTTGTATGAAGAGCGGGCTTGCCGCTTCAACGGGCGAAATAGTTTTTTGGCAGGGCTTTTACCGTAAGATAGGCGGCCAGCCCCACGATCACGCCTGCAACCGCGCCCGTGAGTGCGAGGTAGGGCAGGTAAATCAGCGCTTCGGGCGTTTCGGTAACCAGGCAGAAAACGAGGTTCTGCACTATGTTGTGCAGCGTAGCCGCAGTTACGCTGATCGCCGTGAGCGACGTTTTCGGAAAGAGAAACCGAAAGAGCGCGTACTCCGCCGCGAACGCCGCGAAAGAGGCCGGCAACGAGTACATGAGCGCGGAAAAATTCCCGCCGAACACGGCTCCGAGCAGGCACTTTGTCAAGATGACGGCAAACGCGCTGCCTCCGCCGTATAAAATGAGGGCGAGAAAGGTAAAAATATTGGAAAGCCCCATCTTCGCGCCGGGAATGAACAGGGGCGGGAACAGGCTTTCTATCATGAACGCGATGAGCGCGAGCGCGGCGAGCACGGCCGTTCCCGCAATCTTTTTGGATAAAGAACGCTGCATGTTTCACCCCGCTACGGGCGGCTGTACGCCGCCGCCCGAGGCCGAAACGACCACTTCGTGCGGCACGCATACGATGGCGCCGCCGTTTCTGCCTATGGCTTTCGTATGCACGCAGTCCCTGCGCGCGGAGCAATCGGCGTCCCGCATGCGGGCGGAACGCTCTTCCGCGTCGATCTCTATCAGGTTGAAACCGCCCTCCGTTTTTACGGTTACGAGCAGCAACCCGCCTTGCTTTTCCTCCGTGACGGAGGAAGAATAGACCGCGCTTTTTCCCGAGGAAAAGTCATAGGTATATACGATTTCCCCCTTGACGGAAATTTCGATCGCGGAAATGTTTTTTTGCTTTCCGCAACTGTTATAGCATAAAAAAAGCACGACGATAATGACAAAAACGGATATATATAAACACAAATCAAACTTTTTGAAAGGTTTTGAAGTTTTTATTACATCCGCGTCGATCCTCGCCATACCGTATTCCCGGCGGAGCAATCTCTCCGCTAAACAATTATATATCTATATATCGCGATATATATTATAACGAAAACGAAAAGCGGTGTCAAGGCTAACGGTAAAAATTTTGTCGATTAAAATTATTTCAAAAATTTGAATATAAAATTATATAAAATGCTTGACAAATTATTAAAACGTGTTACAATATTATTAAAAAAGGAGGGAGAGATGGCTAAAACCGTTTATTCTTTGGTTCTGGACGACGAGGTTATGAAACTCGTGGACAAGGCGGCGCGCAGGGGCGGTCTCAGCCGTTCGGCGTATATCAACCAGGCGCTTGCCGAAAACGTCGGGTACGAAACGGCACTGAAGAAAAACGCCGATTTATTCCGCTGCGTGGAGGATTTGCTCGCGCGGCACGACAATCTGCACTTCTTTACGGCTTCTTCGAGCGCGGCGACAGTTACGGGGAGCATTTCTTACAGATATAAGCCTACGATGAAATACCTCGTGGAAATCTATCCTTACGAACACGAATATCTCGGCGAACTGAAAGTTTCTTCGCGCACGGGCAACGAATTCGTGCGGCGCGCCATAGACGAATTTTTCCGCCTGTGGGCAGCTCTCGAACGACGGTACGTGTCCGAAAACATTCCCTGCGCGATAGAGGAAAACCGCATGCGGCGCGTATTTTTGCGGCCGCGGGCTGAAATCGGGCCGACGGCGCTCGCTTCGGCGATCGCGCATTATATCGGCGCGTTCGACGCGCTCATCAACGAATATTTCGTAAATCTGGACAGCGACGGCTTTTCGGTCAAGGAAATAGAATATGCGTTCAGAAAAGAATTTTACGGCAAACCCGTCATTTAAAGGAGGTGAATTTTTATGACGAACAATAACTTTACGCAAAAAGCTTTGGAAATAATCGGGGCGGCGCAGCGCCTCGCGGGGGAAAACGGCAACCCCGAACTTACGGAAGAGCATTTCCTTGCGGCGATGACCGACGGGGACGGGCTCATAAGCGAATTGCTGAATAAAATGCAGGCGGACGTTCCCTCGCTGCATGCGGACGCCCTCGCCGCGGTGGAAAAACTGCCGAAGACGAGCGGCGGCAGCGTGTACGCCTCGCAGGAACTGAATAAAGCGCTTTCCGCCGCGGAAAAGACCGCGTCGGACATGAAGGACGAATATATTTCCGTAGAACATATCTTTTTAGGCATGCTCGACAACCCGTCTTATACGGTGCGCGGCCTGTTTGAAAGATACGGCGTGAAAAAGGATAAATTCCTCAAAGTCCTCACCGAGGTGCGGGGCAACGTGCGCATTACCAACGACAATCCCGAAGATACGTACGACGTGCTCAACAAATACGGTTCCGACCTTGTGGAGCGGGCGCGCCAGCACAAGCTGGATCCCGTTATCGGCAGGGACGCCGAGATCAGAAACGTCGTGCGCATACTTTCGAGAAAGACCAAAAACAATCCCGTTCTCATAGGCGAAGCGGGCGTCGGCAAGACCGCCATCGCGGAGGGGCTCGCCATCCGCATCATGAAAGGGGACGTGCCGCAGTCGCTCAAGGACAGAAAGCTGTTTTCTCTCGATCTGGGCGCGCTCGTGGCGGGCGCCAAGTACAGGGGCGAGTTTGAAGAAAGGTTGAAGGCCGTGCTGTCCGAAGTCAAGAAGAGCGAGGGGAAAATCATACTCTTTATAGACGAGCTCCACACAATCGTCGGCGCGGGCAAGACGGACGGCGCCATGGACGCGGGCAATCTGTTGAAACCCATGCTGGCGCGCGGCGAACTGCATTGCATAGGCGCGACCACGCTCGACGAATACCGCAAATATATCGAAAAAGACCCCGCGCTCGAACGGCGTTTCCAGCCCGTAACCGTGGGCGAGCCGACGGTGGAGGATACAATTTCCATTCTGCGCGGACTGAAAGAACGTTACGAGGTGTTCCACGGCGTGAAGATCAGCGATTCCGCCATCATTGCGGCGGCGACGCTTTCCGACAGGTATATCACGGACAGATTTCTGCCCGATAAGGCGATCGACCTGATCGACGAGGCCTGCGCCATGATCAAGACCGATATCGATTCCATGCCGAGCGAGATAGACGATATCCGCCGCAAGGTCATGCAGCTCGAAATAGAGGAGGCCGCGCTCAAAAAGGAAACCGACGAACTGGCGAAAGCGCACCTTGAGGAAGTGAGAAAGGAAAAGAGCGAACTTTCCGCCAAGTATAACGAAATGGTCGCCAAGTGGCAGAACGAAAAGAACAGCATCGGAAAGGTGCAGAAACTGAGGGAAGACCTCGGCGCCGCCAACGCCGAACTCGAACGGGCGGAGCGGGCGTACGACCTCAATAAAGCGGGCGAACTCAAATACGGCAGGATACCGCAGCTCAAAAAGGAACTCGAAGAACTGGAAAAGAACGGCACCGGCAAGACCAACCTGTTGAAAGACCGCGTTACAGAGGAGGAAATAGCGAAAATCATTTGCCGTTGGACGGGTATTCCCGTTTCCAAGCTGATGGAGGGCGAGCGCGAAAAGCTGCTCAATCTGGAAAGCATACTGCACAAACGCGTGATCGGGCAGGACGAGGCGGTGGAAAAGGTTTCCGAAGCCATCATGCGTTCGCGCGCGGGCATTGCGGATCCCAACCGTCCGATCGGGAGTTTCCTCTTCCTCGGGCCGACGGGCGTGGGCAAGACCGAACTTGCCAAAACGCTGGCGGAGTGCCTGTTTGACGACGAACGGAACATAATCCGCATAGACATGAGCGAATACATGGAAAAATTCGCGGTATCGAGGCTGATCGGCGCGCCTCCGGGATACGTGGGCTTCGAGGACGGCGGACAACTGACCGAGGCCGTGCGGCGCAAACCCTATTCGGTGGTGCTCTTCGACGAGATAGAAAAGGCGCATCCCGACGTGTTCAATATTTTACTCCAGGTGCTCGACGACGGGCGCATCACCGATTCGCAGGGCAGGACGGTAGATTTCAAGAACACCATAATCATATTGACGTCCAACCTCGGCTCTTCCGTCATTCTGGACGGGATCGTGAACGGCGAGATTTCCGAAAGCGCGAAATCTGAGGTCAATAAGCTGCTGAAAGCGCATTTCCGCCCCGAATTTCTGAACAGGCTTGACGAGATAGTGCTTTACAAGCCGCTCGATAAAAAGGAAATAAAATCCATCGTGGATCTCATGCTGAGGTCGCTCGACAAGAGATTGAAGGACAAACAGCTGAAACTCGAAGTTACGGATAAGGCGAAGGATTACATCGTGGAAAACGGTTACGATCCCGTTTACGGCGCGCGGCCGCTCAAACGTTTTATCCAGCACAATGTGGAAACGCTGATCGCGCGGCATATCATTGAAGGCGAATATCTGCCGAACGCCGTAATCAAAGTGGATGCCAACGAAAACGGCCTTTACGTTTCGTAAACGGCGTTTTGCCGCCGCGGAATTTCCGCGGCGGCTTTTTTTGGTATTTTATTGTCCTTTTTTTATTCTAAGTTGCCGTAATGATTTATTTTTTTGCTTGCTAAATGGCGCGATGTATTATATAATAATAGTATAATATGGACGAAGTGAAACTGACTGTTACCGCCGCTTCCGGCGTAGAGGCCGTCGCCAAGCGCGAACTGAAAAAACTCGGTTTTGCCGAACCGAAAGCGGAGCGCGGCGCCATGAGCGTAACGGGCGCTTTATCGGATATAGCGCGGCTCAACGTGTTTTTGCGCACGGCGGACAGAGTGTACCTCGACGCGGGCGTTTTCCGCGCGGAAACTTTCGACGCGCTTTTCGACGGCGTGTATTCCCTGCGCTGGGAAGACTACTGCCGGAGGGAAACGAAAGTAATCGTCAACGGCAAAAGCGTAAAGAGCAGGCTTTTCGCCCTGTCCGCCTGTCAGAAGATCGTAAAAAAGGCGATAACGAAGCGCCTTTCGGAAAAATATAAACTCCGCGTTCTGCCGGAAAGTGGCGAAACGCTGTACGTTTTTTTCGATATCTGCTGCGATACGGCGGTCATCCGTATAGACACCACGGGCACGGGGCTGCATAAACGCGGTTACCGCGATATGGTCGGCGCGGCGCCGATACGCGAAAATCTCGCGGCGGCCATGGTGCTTTTGAGCGGGTATTCTTACAGAAAACCGTTGCGCGATCCGTTCTGCGGATCGGGGACGATCGCCGTGGAAGCCGCACTCTACGCCCTCGACGTAGCGCCGGGGATTTTCAGGAAGTTCGCCTTTGAAGATTTCTGTTTTATGCCGCAGGGAGCGATTGCGGGAGCGCGCGAAGAGGCGAAGGACAGAGAACGGCGGGACAGGGAAATCGACGTGATCGGCTCGGATATAGATCCTCGTGCGGTAAAGCTCGCCGAACGGCACGCCCGCCGCGCGGGCGTCGCGGATAAGGTGAAATTCAAAGTCGTAGACGCGCGGGAATTTTGCAGCCCGCTTTCGGACGGCGTGATCGTAACGAACCCGCCCTACGGCGACAGGGTGCTGACGGAGCGGGAGGCGCGCGCCCTGTACGGAGCGCTCGGCCGGGCATACCGGGGGCTGGATAACTGGTCGCTTTTCGCCATCGCCGAAGATAAGGATTTCGAACGGGCGTTCGGCAAAAAGGCGGATAAAAACAGAAAATTATACAATTCCGACAAGGAATGTAGGTTATACGAATATTTCGGCAAAAGGGAGAACGACTATGGACGGAAAAATTCTGACTGAAAAACTCTTGGCGTACGCGCAGGAGTTTCTGCACCTCGACAAGCTGGACGCGATCTATACCCGCAACCTGCTGCTGCGCGAATTCCGTTTGACGGAACCCGCGGAAGAGGCGGAAGTTGCGGACGTGAAGAAAATGAGCGTTCCCGACGAGCTTGTGGCGGCGGTGGAAAGCTATGCGCGCGAAAACGGGCTTTGCGAAGAAGGAACGGAAAATCTTTACAGCACGTATATTTTCGGCATACTGACGCCCAAACCGTCAAAGGTGAACGAGGAGTTTTACCGCCTGCGCGAAAGCGAGGGCGTGGAGGCGGCTTGCGCGTATTTTTACGATATGTGCATCAAAAACAACTACATACAAAAGACCGCTATCGATAAAAATCTCAAATGGGAATACCGGGACGGAAACAATATCCTCGAAATCACCATCAACCTTTCCAAACCAGATCGGAAGAGCACACGTCTG
>UQZE01000079.1 GCA_900545325.1 uncultured Eubacteriales bacterium | reverse complement strand
CGACATGAAACGCTATGAGGAGGCGGAACGCTATTACAAAAAAGCGTTGGACGTCATGGCAAAAGCAGAACACGGCGAGGCCGACGCGGCCATCACCTGGGTGAATATGGCGCACCTGTACGAGGCGTGGAAGGAAGAGAGCGAAAGCCTTGTCTGCGGGTGCATGGATCAAGCGATCGGCCTGCTGAACACCCCCTCGCTGCCGCGCAACGGCTACTATGCGTTCGTGTGTTCCAAGTGCGCGCCGAGTTTCGGTTACTTCGGTTATTTTCTCGAGGACGCCGATCTGAAAAAGAGGGCTAAGGAAATTTATGAAAGGGCTTGAACTTTGCAGGGAATATTTTGAAAATTACGGCAGAGCCATGCTGGAAGAGTTTCCCGAAATCAAAGACAGGATCGCCGTCGGCCTTGCGGGCGAGGGATCGGAATGTTTAGGGTTTGACGACGAGCTTTCGCGCGACCACGATTTCGAACCGGGTTTCTGCCTGTGGCTGACCAAGGAGGACGAACGCGCGTACGGCTTTAAGCTTTCCCGCGCCTATGCGAAACTGCCGAAAGAATTCAAGGGCTTCCGCCGCCAGATGATGTCCCCGCTGGGAGGCGACCGCCACGGCGTGCTGATTATCGACGATTTCTACAATAAATTTTTGGGGAGCGCACACGCGCCCGAAACGGTGCGGGAGTGGCTGTATACCCCCGAACATTATTTTCTGACCGCGTCGGACGGCGAAGTGTGGGAGGATAAGCTCGGCGTTTTTTCCGCGGTGCGCGAAACGCTGCTGCGCGGTTTTCCCGAGGACGTGAGAAAGAAAAAACTCGCGGCGCGGGCGGCCATGATGGCGCAGGCGGGACAGTACAATTTCGCACGCTGTATCGACAGAAAGGAAAACGGCGCCGCGCAGTTTGCCGTTTTCGACTTTGTGAAAAACGCAATCGGCACGGTATATCTGTTGAACAACAGGTACACGCCCTATTATAAATGGGCGTTCCGAGGCATGCGCGATCTGCCCCTGCTGTCCTCGCTCGAGGAGCCGCTCACTTTCCTGCTGGAAACGGGCAACTCCCCCGCGGAGGCTTCGGGCAAGCGGGAAATGATAGAGGATATAGCCGCCGTGATCATTGCGGAATACCGCGCGCAAGGCCTTTCGGACGCGACCTGCAACAACCTTTCCACGCACGCGAATTCCATCACGGATAAGATAAAAGACGTTTCCGTCCGTTCCCTGCATTTAATGGACGGCGCGGATTGACTGAAAAAGGCCTTCGCTTTCAACGAAGGCCTTTTTGTTATACGTTTTCTTTGCCGACGACTTTTACGCCCTTTTTGCCGCCGCGCTTGCGCTTGAAAATCTTATCCTTAAAGCGGATGAGGAGCACCGCGCCCACGATGAGCAGCACGCCGACAACGATAAGAACGATCGCCCAAACGGGGAATGTATCGCCTTTGATGTTTTCCCACATCTTATTGATCGCCTCGTTCGCCTCGTCCGAAAAATAATTCATGACGACGCAGCGCGCCGTGGTCGCGGTATCGGGATACTGCGCGGAAAACTGCCTGCCCACGGTGTCGGTATAGACCTTTTTGCCGTCGCCGAAGAAATAGCTCAAATCGACCTCCGTCAGATTTTCGCCCGCTGTTTCGCTCAGTCCGTAGGTCTGCACCATCCAGTCGAATACGCCTTCGTATTCCACCGTTTCGAGGAGCGCGCCGCTGTCTTCATCGTAATATTCGATGGAAAAAGTTTCGTCCCCTTTCGCAATGCCGCTCGTGTAGCCGATATATTCCATGTTGCGCACCGCGACGTCGGGACGGCACAGAAAATCCACAAAGTCGCGCGCGAGGTCTTTCTGTTCGGCGTTTTTCGGTATGCACCAGCCGTCGAACCAGATATTGCTGCCCGTTTCGGGCACGGCATAATTGAGCAGCACGCCCGACTTATCCTCCGCCTCGTCCATGGCGAAGACCGCATCCCCGCTCCATGCGAAGTTGATGGTGATCTTTCCCGTGGCGATATCGTTTTTGCCGCTGTCCACTTCGAAGCCGAAGATGTTTCCCTTGAGTTCGGAAAGTCCCTTTTCCACCGCGGCGATGGTTCCGGCGGACGTATCGTTAAAGATTTCTGTCAGCTTTGCGTTATACTCCTCTGCGGAAAGCGTTCCCTCTTCGTATTGCGATTTAAGACTTCTCAGTTCTTCGTCTTTCGCATAGGCGATGCCGATAAAGTACGAATCGCGCACGCTGTCTTTAATGGTAGATTTGTTTTTGTAATCCGCTTTCCAGAGCGAAAGCCAGTCCTTCATATCCTCGGACTTGACGTATTCGGGGTTGTACACCAGCCCCATCGTGCCCCACATATAGCAGACCGCGTAATCGGAAAGGCTCTTTTTTTCGCCGTCCTCCGTCCAGGTTATCTTGTTTTCAAAGATGTCCCTGATGTAGTCGGAGGCGTATTTATCGTACGCGCCGCCCGCAGGCAGGTTAACGGGTTCGAGCATGCCCTCTTTCGCCATCTTTTCGATCATGTAATCGGAGGGACAGACCACGTCGTACAAATAGCCGTCCGCGATTTTAAGATCGTTATAAAGGTTTTCGTTCGTGCCGAACGTGGAATATTCCACCGCCACGGACTTGCCGTATTTCTCGCTCATTTCCTCTTCGAAATCGGCGATGACGTTTTCGTCGATATAGTCCTCCCAGTTGCATACTTTGAGGATCAGATCCGCTTTTTCGCCCCCGTTGCAGCCTGCCGCAAGGGGCGCCGCGGCAAGTAAGGCCGCCGCCAAAAGTATCGCGATTTTTTTCATTGTTTCTCCTTATGAATATATATATTCTGTTTATTTTTTTTGGAAGCGCGGAAGTTCAGCACCACGACCACCGCCACGATGACGAGGAAAATGATCGCCGAAAGCGCGCGGAGCGCGGGCACGTTGGAGTGCGTGGGATTCTTGATTGCGTTGTATACGTAGGTCGAAATAGTGTCGAACGTAGCGGGTTTCGTGAACGACGTAATGATGTAATCGTCCAGCGAAAGCGTGAGCGCCAGCATAAAACCGCTCACCACGCCGGGGAATATTTCGGGCAGAACGACCTTGCAGAGCGCCTTGCCCGGCGTCGCGCCCAGATCGAGCGCCGCCTCGTACAGACTGCCGTCCATCTGTTTCAGCTTGGGCAGGACGGAAAGCACCACGAAGGGCGTGCAGAACGCCACGTGCCCGATAAGCAGGGAGTAGTACGTTTTATTGAAAGCCAGCATGGAAAAGATAAGCGCGAGCGAAACCGCGATGACGATTTCCGCATTGATTACGTTGACGTTGGACGCCCCGCCGAGCAGTTTTTTCCATATGCGTTTGCTGTAAAACATACCGACCGCGCCCACGGTGCCGAGCAGGGTGGAAATGCACGCCGCCAGCGCCGCCAGCACGAGGGTGTTGACGATCATGCTCCGCAGTTTCGGATCGGTAAACAGTTCGCGGTACAATTCCAGCGAAAATCCGTCCCATTGCCCGATGATGGTCGTATCCGTAAAACTGAACACGATCAGCACGAAAATGGGGGCGTATACGAAGAGCAGCACGAGCGCGAGGAAAGCGTAGGCAAATATCTTTTTCGTCATAGCGCGTTCCCCCTCGAAATCGTTTTATCGCCCTTGAAGCCGCCCGAAACGAGCATGGTGATAAACATGATGAGCAGCATGACGATGGCGAGCGCCGAGCCCATGTTCCAGTTCGCCGCCGTGCCGAACATCGATTCTATCAGCTTGCCGATAAGCGGAATTTTGCCGTTGCCGAAAGTATCGGTGATTACGTAGCAGCTCATGGACGGGAGAAACACCATCATCGCCCCGCTGACGATGCCGGGCACCGAAAGCGGCAGCGTTATTTTGAAAAAAGTGGTAACGCCGTTCGCGCCGAGGTCGGCGGAGGCCTCCTCCAGGCTCCTGTCCATCTTGATGAGCGTGGTGTAGAGCGGCAGGATCATAAACGGCAGGAAATCGTATACCATGCCGATGACCGTATTGAGAAAATTCGTCTTTCCGAGCAGTCCCAAGAGGTCGAGCAGCTCCCTTAAAGACAGGGCGCGGAGCACGAAGTTTATCCACATGGGCATGATGAAAAGCAACACGAGTATATAAGAACGCGCCGATTTGAAACGCGAAAGTATATACGCTACGGGATAGGCAATGAGCAGGCATACCGCCGTGGTTACGCAGGCGATGCCTATACTGATGAGCACGTTGCTGATATACGAAGTCGTCGTGAAAAATTCTATAAAGTTGGCGAACGTAAAGCCGCCGCTCTTGTCGGTAAACGCGTAATACACGATCAGAAAGAGCGGAAACACCACGAACATGGCGAGAAAAAGCCCGTAAGGTATGGCGAGATAACTGCGCTTAAACAGAGAACGCAGTCCCCTTTTCCCCTCCGACGGCTCCCGCGCGACCGCCTTGACGGAAGACGTCATGATCTTTTGACCTCCTCTTTGAGTTTCATGCGGATCGCTTCGGGCTTGATGGTAACGCTCACGCGGTCGTTTTCATTCCAGGTATATTCGGTGTCGCATACGTAATCTTCTTCGTTTTCGTCCGTGCGCACGATTACCTGATAGTGATCGCCCTTATAGATGATGGAAACGATATTGCCGACGGCGCCGCCCTCTTCTTCCACGGTGTCCACGTCGTTGAGATCGATATCTTTCAGGCCGACTTCCACTTCGACGTCCGCGTCGGTGAGGTCGATCTTCTCGCCCTCCGCGGTGATGAGGTAGCCCTCTTCGTCGAGGAAACTGCCGGGATAAAGCTGCGTAACGTCGCAGGCGAATTCCCCGTCGCCGAATACGACGGTATTTTTCTTGGTGATGTACCCTTCGTATTTGTTGGCGGTGAACTCTTTCGCCATGATGTGGATATCTTCGGGACGGATAAAGATGCTCACTTTTTCGCCGACTTTACGTTCCTTGGTATCCTGCACGACGACTTCCGTTTTGCCGATTTTGCATACCATTTCGTAATGCACGCCCTTGAAGATGGAACTTTCTATTTTTCCGTCGACCTGACCTTTGCCCTCGTCCATCAGGAACACGTCCTCGGGGCGGACGACCACGTCCACCTTTTCGTTCTTTGCAAAATCGTCCACGCAGTCGAAGGTCTTGTTGAGGAACCGCACCTTCAGTTTACCCGTCATCGTGCCGGAAAAGATATTGCTTTCTCCGATAAAGTCCGCCACGAACGCGTTCGCAGGCTCGTTGTAGATGTCGAGCGGAGTGCCCTCCTGCTGGATTTCCCCGTCCTTCATGACGACGATGGTGTCGCTCATGGTGAGCGCCTCCTCCTGGTCGTGCGTAACGTATATAAAGGTAATGCCCAGCTTTTTATGCATTTCCTTGAGTTCGAGCTGCATATCCTTTCTCATTTTCAGATCGAGCGCGCCCAGCGGCTCGTCGAGAAGGAGTATCTCCGGCTCGTTCACAATGGCGCGGGCGATGGCTACCCTCTGCTGCTGTCCGCCCGAAAGGGTGGAAACGCTGCGCTTTTCAAACCCTTCGAGGTCTACGATTTTAAGCGCCCTGTTCACCTTTTCGGCGATCTCGTTTTTGGAAAGTTTTTCTATCCTGGAAAAACGGGAGCCGTCCGCGCGCTCGTAAGTAACCTTATATTTTTTAAGTTTCAGCCCGAACGCCACGTTGTCCGCCACGTTGAGATGGGGAAAGAGCGCGTAACGCTGGAATACCGTGTTCACGGGGCGTTTGTGCGGCGGAAGGCCGCTTATATCCTGCCCGTTCAACAGAATTTTCCCGCTCGTGGGCTTATCGAAGCCCGCGATCATGCGGAGCGTGGTGGTCTTTCCGCAGCCCGACGGTCCCAGAAAGGTAACGAATTCCCCTTTCTTCACCTTGAGATTGACCTTGTCCACGGCGACCATGCCGTCCTCGAACACGCGCGTAAGATCCACGAGTTCGATGATGTTTTCGCTGTTCTTCAAAGAAAGCTGTTCTTCCATAGTATATCTCCGTTGGTTATCTTAAAAGTTCGGCGGCGAGGATACCCAGATGAATACCGCGCGTTTCGCCTTTTCGTTGACGATCTTATGTACTTTGTTGGATACGAAGTAAAAGCTTTGTCCCTTTTTGCATTTATAGGACTTTTTGCCGAGCACGATCTTGATCTCCCCTTCGAGCACGTAGCCGAACTCCTCGCCCTCGTGCGGGAAATCGTCCTCCGTGGAGGATTCCGACTGCAGGATTATGTGCACGGGCTCCATCACGTTTTTCTGCGCGTTGGGCACCAGCCAGTTCAGCACGTAGCCGCCGCCCTGCTTTTCGATGAATTCGTCCTTGCTGAACACCACTTTTTCGTCGTCCTCTTCGGAAGAGAAAAATTCCTTCAAGGAGGAGCCGAGCGCGGCGAGCAGGTCTACGAGCGTTGCGATGGAAGGGCTTGTCAGATCGTTTTCTATCTGCGAAATATACCCCTTCGACAGTTCGCATCTGTCGGCAAGCTCCTCCTGCGTCAGCCCGCAGGCGAGGCGCAGATCCTTGATTTTTTCACCTAAGACCATTGTAGTTTCTTCACCCTGATTTTCTTCGGGAACGCCCCGCGTTTTCCGCCCTTCGGTTTAGCATTTGTAAACTTTTTGTTAAAAATTACTAAATCTTCCAAAAGTTTAATATTTGTAAACAGGAAGTCAAATTTTACTAAACCGCAATAGCAAGCACTATTATATTTATTTTGATTAACCGTGTCAAACATTTTTATATATATTTTGCGAAAAATTTAAAAAAACGCCGTTTTTTTCCGTTCGACAGCCGTACAAAGGCATTTTTGGCGCGAAAAAAGCGGTCTTTACATAAAAAATCGCCGCTCTGCGGCACATAGCGGCGCAGAGCGGCAGTCAAGCCAAAAGCAGGACTTGTATTGTTTTGCCCGCGCGGGAGAGGTCCCGCCGCGCACGGCGAAACGAGCGGGCGGGCGCTTGAAGATTGCAGACGGGCGCGACGCATGCGCGGCAGACAGCAAACAGACGGGCGAAATGTCCCCGCGCGGAGGGGGCGAACCTTTCCGCCCTGCACGGCAAGACAGAACGCGAGGCGGGCGGAACAACGCACCGCACAGAAAAGATAAACGGAAAAAACGACGGACAAGCGCGGGCGCCGAGCCGCTCCGTCAACGCAACGAAACGCCGCGCACGCCGTTCGCTTTGCCCGACGGTCGGATCTGTCGGGCAAAGCAAAATCAAAAAATTGCCCCGCCGCGAGGAAAGGCAAAAAAATACGAAAGGCGGGAGGTGTTACCCTTCCGCCTTTCGTAAGTTGGAGATATATATTCAGTGGAGATTTATGGTCTTTTGCTTTTTACACTTCGATTTTAATACGCGAAAGTTAAACGAATATTGAAAAAAATAAATTTTACGAAAAAATTTTTTCGGCAAGATTAACGAGTTTTTCTTAAATTTTATAAAATATCTCTCCATAGAAGTAATAATTTTTGAAAAAACACTATACTTCTTTAAAAATAATCATAGGTTTATCATGAAATTAAACGAAAACATTAAAAAACTGCGCAAAGAAAATAAATTTACGCAACAGCAACTTGCAGATAAATTATTTGTAAGTCAAGACAGTGTTTCTGCGTGGGAAAGAAACGTCAGCGCCCCGCCGACGGAATACCTGCCCCGCCTTGCCGCAATATTCCATGTATCGATAGACGATTTATTCGGGGACGATTTTTAAAACACAAACGGCGAAAGGAAATCCTTTCGCCGTTTGCGGTTGGAGATATATATTCAGTGGAGATGTATGGGCTTTGCCTTTTGTACCTGTATTATAAAGCCCGAATATTAAGCGAATATTTAAAAAATCCGATTTTCCGAAAAAATCAGAAAATAATTTGCGGGCGGCGCTCTTTATCGTCAGATATACAAAAACGGGATCCGTTTAGGATCCCGTTCGTATTTTAATATTTTTTCACGATGGCGTTCATTTCACCGATCGCCTTTTCCATGTCTTCTATCAGTTTGAACTGCGTTCTGCACCTGTCCACGTTGTGTCCCGGGCGGTGCGTTCTGAAATACACGTCGCCGTCGAGGTAATCCGCGAGGAAACGCATGCCGCATTCGTAGGTCATCAGAATGGCGCCGAAAGCGAGATTATCCCTTTCCGTCTGCGTTACGCTCGAACCGAGCGCGCCGAGATAGCCCTTCGCATAGGCCTCGAACAGATTGATGTCGAAATTGACTTTACCGAGGTCGGGCTCGTCCTCCGCGCCCGTATTGCAGCCGAAACGGATGCTGTCGCCGAAATCGTAACAGATACTTCCGGGCATGATGGTATCGAGGTCGATCACCGCCACGTATTTGCCCGTTTTCGCGTCCAGCATGACGTTGTTGAGCTTGGTGTCGTTATGCGTTACCTTGGTGGGCATTTCGCCGCTCGCCAGAAGATCCACGATTTTAGAACAGTAATCTCTGCGTTTCAGCACGAAATCGATCTCTTTTTTCACGTCTTTCGCGCGGCCGAACCTGTCGGCTTCGAGAGAGGCCTCGAAGTCCTTGAAACGCTTTACGGTATTGTGGAAATTCGGCAGAACTTCGTAAAGCTGCGTCGCGTCGAACTGCGCCAGCAGGTTGGCGAAATCGCCGAACGCCACCGCGCTCTGGTAAAAATCTTCGGGCTTTTCCACGATCTGATACGCTATGGCGTCCGTAATGAACTTATACACGCGGAAGTACCCCTTGCTCTCTTCGTCAAAGATATACGCGGCGCCGCCCTTCGCGTAAACCAGCGACAGGCTTTCCCTGTCGGGATCGCCGCCGCGCTCCGCGATCTTTTTGCGGTTGAACTCCGTAACAAGGCGGATATTGTTCATCAGCTTATCCACGTCTTTGAAGAGATTGGAATTAATCCTCTGCAAAATATATTTCTTTTCCGTCCCGCCGCTTTTCACTTCGGCAAGGTAGGTTTCGTTGATGTGCCCCTCGCCGTAGCGTTCGCAGGAAACGAGCTCGCCTTCGATTTCGAAACGGGAGATTATTTTTTTGAAATCGTATGCCATAAAAACACCCCTCTTTTGCTTTTTCTTTATAATAACATAAAGAAAGGAGCGTTTCAAGCGTTTTTTCCCGAATTTGTCCCCCGCGCGCGCAATTAGTGTTTTTGTGAAAATTTTGTGCTCTTTTTTATAACTGAAAAACGCGGACAGCCGAAACCGTCCGCGTTCTGTTATATTTTGACGTCCTCTTTTTCCCCGTTTCTTTCAAAAAGCTCTTCTTCCACCTCTTCTATATCGTCCGCGTATACCACATCTTCCTCGGAATTTTTTTCCTGCGGGAGCCCGTTTTCTTCCGCGGCCTCCTCGTTATCCTCAGCCTCCCCGTTTTCCGCGGTTTCCGCCTGCAACTGTTCCTCCGTTTCGTTTTCCGCGCGTTCGGGCTCTTCCTCCTGCGGGACTGCGCAGACGGGAGGTTCCCCGCCGCAGGCACACTCGTCCGCGGACGCCGCGGCCGTTTCGTTTTCCGCGCTCTCCGCCTGCGGCTGTACGGACGTTTCGGCCGCCTCGTTTTCCACGGAATAACGTTCGGCCAGTTTCTTCGCCGCCTCGGCGGCCTTTTCCG
>UQZE01000078.1 GCA_900545325.1 uncultured Eubacteriales bacterium | reverse complement strand
TCGTCAACTATTCGGTATCGCTCAAAAAGGGCGAAAAAATACTCATCGAAGCCAAGGGCATAGACTACATGCTGGTCAACGCCATCGTGAAGGAAGTTTACAAAGCGGGCGGACTGCCGTTCGTGGAACTCTTCGACAACCGCATCACGCGAGAACTGCTGATGGGACAGAGCGAGGAACTGGCAAAGCTCCGCGCGAAATACGACGGCGCGAGAATGGCGGAAATGGACGCTTATATCGGTATCCGCGGCGGGGACAACTCTTTCGAACTTTCCGACGTGCCCGCCGACAAAATGCAGGCGGAATCGGAATTTTATTCCCACCCCGTCCACCACGAACTGCGCGTGAAAAAGACCAAATGGGTCATTCTGCGCTATCCCAATCCCGGCATGGCGCAGCTCTGTTCCACTTCGACGGACGCGTTTGAAAAGTTCTATTTCGACGTGTGCAACCTCGATTATTCCAAAATGGACAAGGCGATGGATTCGCTCAAAGCGCTTATGGACAAGACCGATAAAGTGCGCCTCGTTGCGAAGGACACCGACCTTTCGTTCTCCATCAAGGGCATCGGCGCGGTCAAGTGCGCGGGGCATATGAACATTCCCGACGGCGAGGTGTATACAGCGCCCGTGAAGAACAGCGTGAACGGCAAAATCACCTACAACGCGCCCTCCATTCAGAACGGAACGAAGTTCGAAAACGTTTCGCTCACCTTTAAGGACGGCAAGATTGTTTCCGCCACGGGCAATCTTCCCGAGAAGATCAATTCCATATTCGATACGGACGCGGGCGCGCGCTACGTGGGCGAGTTCGCAATCGGCGTGAATCCGTTCGTTACAAAGCCGATGGGGGACATTCTTTTCGACGAAAAGATCAGCGGTTCCATTCACTTCACGCCCGGCTGCTGTTATGACGACGCATATAACGGCAACGTATCCGCGGTGCATTGGGATCTCGTGCTTATCCAGACGCCCGAATACGGCGGCGGGGAGATCTATTTCGACGACGTGCTCATCCGCAAGGACGGGTTGTTCGTGATCGACGAGCTCAAATGCCTGAATCCCGAAAACCTGAAGTAACGCGTCGCGCAGGAGGAAAAAACGCCTGCTTTCGGTATTTTTTTACCGAAAACGCGAAATCCGAGCGAAAATGTTTGACTAAAAACAACAAATATTTTATACTAAGGGATAGAAAAAAGTTTAAAATTTTTTTGGAGGACACATAAATGTCAAAGGTAACAAAGGTTGCTATCAACGGTTTCGGCAGAATCGGCCGTCTGGCGTTCAGACAGATGTTCGGCGCCAAAGGCTACGAAGTGGTCGCCATCAACGACTTGACCAGCCCCAAGATGCTCGCGCATCTTCTTAAATACGACACGATGCAGGGTAACTACGTCGCGAAGGGCCACACCGTTGATTATAAAGACGCCGTTCTGGCGGAAGACGGAAAGACCGTGGTAACGCCGGGTTCCATCATCGTGGACGGCAAGGAAATCACCATTTACGCGAAAGCGAACGCCGCGGAACTCCCCTGGGGCGACCTCGACGTGGACGTCGTACTCGAATGCACGGGCTTCTACACCAGCAAGGCCAAGGCGCAGGCTCACATCAACGCCGGCGCGAAAAAGGTCGTTATCTCCGCTCCCGCGGGCAACGATCTGCCGACCATCGTTTATAACGTCAACCACAAGACGCTGACCAAGGAAGACACCATCATTTCGGCCGCGTCCTGCACGACGAACTGCCTCGCTCCCATGGCGAAAGCGCTCAACGACTACGCGCCCATCGTCAGCGGCATCATGACCACCGTTCACGCTTATACGGGCGACCAGATGATCCTCGACGGTCCGCAGAGAAAGGGCGATCTGAGAAGATCGAGAGCGGGCGCGCAGAACATCGTTCCCAACAGCACGGGCGCAGCTAAGGCGATCGGCCTCGTCATTCCCGAACTCAACGGCAAACTGATCGGCGCCGCGCAGCGCGTTCCCACCGCTACGGGCTCCACGACCATCCTCATCGCCGTCGTGAAGGGCAAGGACGTTACGAAGGAAGGCATCAACGCCGCCATGAAAGCGCAGGCGACCGAATCTTTCGGCTACAACACCGACGAGATCGTTTCCTCCGACGTTATCGGCATGACCTACGGCTCGCTGTTCGACGCTACGCAGACCATGGTTTCCAAGATCGACGACGACACCTATCAGGTGCAGGTCGTTTCCTGGTACGACAACGAAAATTCCTACACCAGCCAGATGGTGAGAACGATCAAGTACTTCTCGGAAATCTAATCGAAACGACTATAAAAGAAAAGACAGGCCGACGCCTGTCTTTTTTTGTTACATCACGCGGCAGATAAAGCAGGCGAATACGCAGGCGAAGAGCGAGGCCGCAAGGCTGATGACGATTGGCGCGGTCAGATTTTTGGTCTTTGCGCCCGCAAAGTAGACCGCCGCCACGTAAAAAACCGTTTCGCTGCTGCCGTAAATGACAGAGGCGCAGCGGGCGATATAGCTGTCCACCCCGTAAGTTTCGTAGATCTCGGTCAGCAGGGCGAGCGCGCCGTTGCCCGAAAAGGGCTTGATGAGCACGAGCTTGGAAAGTTCTTCGGGAATGCCCAGAAGGCGGAAGGCGGGCGCGAGGAATTTCGACACCGCGTCCGAAGCGCCGCTCGCTTCGAACAGCTCGGTGAGAACGAAGATCGCCGCGAGGTAGGGAAAGAGCTTGACCGCAAACGGAATCGCTTGTCCCGCGCCCGAAACGAACGCGTCGTAAGGCCGCACTTTTTTATAGAGCGCGTAGCCGAGGATGAGCAGGAACATGACGGGAATTATGTACTTCATCTGCGCTTTTTCCTTAAAAATATCTTTACGAGGAGTATGCCGACGACGGAGGATATCGCCGTTGCCAGTATGGTCGGCAGAATGATGTCGCTGGGCGACAGGGAACCGAGCGAGGTCCGCAGCGCCAGCACCGAGGTCGGCAGAATCTGTATGCTCGTGGCGTTGATTACGAAGAACATGGCGATCTGGTACTGCGTGTTTTCGTGCTTTTCGAGTTCCTGTATGGATTTGATGCCCATAGGGGTGGTCGCCCCGCTCATGCCCAGCATGTTGGCGGAAATATTCATGGATACGTATTCGTTGGCCTTTCCCGGCAGTTCGCCGAACAGAAGTCTGTTCACGGGGCGCAGCGCCCGCGCGAATTTTTCGGTCAGGCGGCTGCGTTCGGCAAGTTCGAATATTCCCAGCCATACGGCGTAGATGACCGTCATTTTGAGCGTGAGGGCGAGCGCCTTTTCCCCGCCTGCGAGCATGGAGGAAAGGGCTCCGTCGGGGTCTATGAATAACAGCAGGGCCGTGCATACGGAAAAACAAACGGCAAAAATAACGTTCATGCTTAAATATTATGCCGCAATGTCCCCTTTTATGTTTTACTTTTCGCGCGTAAAATGCTAAAATGTTAAGGAAAACTGTCTTTCGGGCAGCGCCCGGGATCGGGCGGCGCCTGTCGGCGCAAGGAGGTCTTGTATGAAGGAAAAATATTATATCACCACGCCTATATATTATCCGAGCGGAAACTGGCATATAGGCCATTGCTATACCACGGTCGTCTGCGACGCGTTCGCGCGCTATAACAAGATGCTGGGCAAAGACGTGTTTTTCCTCACGGGTACGGACGAACACGGCCAGAAAGTGGAAAAAAAGGCCGCCGAAGCGGGAGTAACTCCCATCGAGTTCGTCAATCCCCTCGTGGCGGGCCTGAAAGAAATCTGGTCGCTGCTCGACATAGGTTACGATAAATTCATCCGCACCACGGACGAAGAACACGTGAAAGCCGTGCAGACCATTTTCAAGCAGCTTTACGACAAGGGCGAAATTTACAAGGCCGAATATTCGGGCTGGTACTGCACGCCCTGCGAGGCGTTCTGGACGGAATCGCAGCTGAAGGACGGCAAATGTCCCGACTGCGGGCGGGAAGTTACCCTCGAAAAGGAGGAAAGCTATTTCTTCCGCCTTTCCAAATACGCCGATAAGATTATAAAATTATACGAGGACAACCCCGAATTTTTGCAGCCGAAATCCCGCATGAACGAGATGATCAACAACTTTTTAAAACCCGGGCTGCAGGATTTGTGCGTTTCGAGAACTTCCATCAAATGGGGCATACCCGTTACGTTCGACGAAAAGCATACCGTTTACGTGTGGATGGACGCGCTTTCCAACTATATCACGGCGCTCGGCTACGGCTCGGAAAACGACGGGCTTTTCCGCCGTTACTGGCCGGCGGATCTTCACATGGTCGGGAAAGAGATCGTGCGTTTTCACGCCATAATCTGGCCCGCGATTTTGATGGCGCTCGGTCTGCCTCTGCCCAAACAGGTGTACGGCCACGGCTGGCTGCTCATCGGCGGCGACAAGCTGTCCAAGTCCAAGGAGGGCAACGTCAAGGCCGAGCTTACCGATCCCAAACAGCTCGTGGAACGTTACGGTTCGGATGCGCTCAGATACTTCCTGCTGCGCGAGATCCCGTTCGGCAGCGACGGCGTATATACCAACGAAAGCCTGCTCGCGCGCATCAATTCCGATCTGGCGAACGATCTCGGAAACCTCGTTTCGCGCACGACGGCCATGATCAACCAGTATTTCGGCGGCGTACTGCCTCAGGCGGGCGAGAGAGAAGGGACGGACGGCGAACTGATCGCCGCGGCGGAAAACCTGCATGAAAACGTGAAAAAGGCGATGGACGCGCTCGACTGCCCGCAGGCGCTGGCGGAAATTTTCAAGCTCGTGCAGCGCGCGAATAAATATATCGACGAAACCACGCCGTGGATCCTCGCCAAAGACGAAGGCAAAAAGGCGCGTTTAGGCGCGGTGCTGTATAACCTGGCGGAAAGCATTCGCATCGCCGCGGTATACCTCAAACCCTATATCACCAAGGCGCCCGACGAGATACTCGGCTGTTTCGGCATAGACGGCGCGGAGGTCAAGGACTTTGAGAGCGCGAACAGGTTCGGCGTGCTTCGGGCGGGTACGGCGGTGAAAAAGGCGCCCCCGATCTTCCCCCGTATCGACGTAAAAAAGGAACTTGCCGAAATTGAAAAAGCCGTGAAAAAGGCGCATAAAGAGGATAAAAAACAAGTGAAAGAAAATGTTTCCGTTGCCGAAAAGGAAGAAATAGATTTCGAAGCGTTTTCCAAGGTGCAGCTTAAAGTTGCGCTCGTAACCGCCTGCGAAAAGGTGGAAAAGAGCAAAAAACTGCTGAAACTCACGGTGAAACTCGGCGGAGAAACGCGCACCGTGGTCAGCGGCATCGCCATGGCGTATACGCCGGAAGAGATGGTCGGCAAAAAGATCGTTATGGTTACGAACCTCAAGCCCGCGAAACTCTGCGGCATCATGAGCGAGGGAATGATCGTGTGCGCGGAAAACGACAAGGGGGAAATTTCCCTTATCCGTCCCGAAAAGGATATGGAGGACGGCAGCAACATATTCTGATGTTTACCGATACGCATTGCCATATCAACGACGAGCGGTATGAAAACATCGACGACGTCGTTGCCGAATTCCGCGCGGCGGGCGTGGACAGAGTAGTCTGCGTGGGGTACGACGCGGCTTCGTCCTTTGCGGCGAGGGATATTTCCGACCGTTACGAAGAAGTGTATTTCGCCGCGGGGATCCATCCTGACGGCGAAAGAGAGGCGACGAAAGAGAACCTCGCGCGCATCAAGGAACTCTGCCGGCACGAAAAATGCGTGGCCGTGGGGGAGATCGGGCTGGATTATCATTACGAACCTTTCGACAAGGCGGGACAGACACGCGCGTTTTTACGACAGCTCGAACTCGCCGCCGAGGTTTCCCTGCCCGTCAGCATACATGCGCGCGACTGCACGCGGGACATGTTGGAGCTTCTCGAAACAAACGGCGCGCTTTTGCGGCGCGGTTTCGTGATGCATTGCTTTTCGGGCAGCCGCGAAACGGCCGAACGGCTGATAAAGCTGGGGGCCTATATTTCTTTCGCCGGGCCGCTCACTTTTAAAAATTCCAAAAATTTGCCCGAAGTCGCGGCGGCCGTGCCCGAGGACAGGCTTCTGACGGAAACGGACAGCCCGTACCTAACGCCTCATCCTTTCCGCGGTCGGACCAATACGCCCGCTTACGTGAAGTACGTGGCCGAAAAACTGGCGGAAATCCGCGGCGCCGACGTCGTTTCGCTCGCTTCCGCCGTGAGAAGAAACGCGCGGCGTCTATTTGACAGGATGGTATAAAAACGTGGATACGTATGTATACGAATTAGACGATAACCTCTATATAAATCTCACGAACAGGTGTTCGAACAACTGTTCTTTCTGCGTGCGTAACGGGCACGAAGGGTATTTCGGCAACAAATTGTGGCTTCAAAAGGAACCCTCCGCCGAGGACGTGCTTTCCGCGATAGATTACGGTAAAAAATACAGGCAGGTCGTATTCTGCGGTTTCGGGGAACCGACCGAACGCGCGGACGTGCTCGTCGAGATCGCGCGCGAACTCAAAAGGCGCGGATACGTGACGCGGATCAATACCAACGGGCAGGGGAACCTCATCAACGGCAGGGACATCACGCCCGACCTGAAAGGCTGTATCGATTATGTCAACGTCAGCCTGAACGCCGCTTCGCCCGCGGAATATCAGAAAATCTGCCGTTCCCGCTTCGGGGAAAAGGCTTACGCCGCGCTTTTGGACTTTGCCGAAAAGTGCCGCGACGCGGGGATAAAGACAAATCTTTCCATCGTGGACGTCATCGGGGAAGAGGCCGTGAAAGAATGTAAAAAAACAGCGGAGGAACACGGTCTTCCGCTGCGGGTGCGGGCGTATATCGCCGACAACTGATAAAAAACGAAAAGCCGAAATAAATTTCAGCTTTTCGTTTTCTTTGGTAGAAAGTTTTTTTTCGTAAAGATTTCTCTTTACGTTAACAGTATGTGCGCACATTCGGGGTTTATACGGAAAAAATGAAAAATGTCAAAGAAATTTTAGCGCGGAACGGATTTTCTTTCAAAAAGGCGTTCGGGCAGAACTTCATCACCGACGGCAACCTGCTCAAAGACATCGTGCGGGAGGCCGGGATCGGGCCGGAGGACACCGTGCTGGAAATAGGCTGCGGGGCGGGCACGCTCACTTACGAACTTTCGCAGACCGCGAAGAGGGTTGTCGGCTACGAGATAGACAGGGCGCTCATGCCCGTTCTCGGGGAAACGCTGGCCGGGTGCTCCAACGTGGAACTGTGCTTTTCGGACGTGATGAAGAAAAAGACCGCGGATTTAGAATGCGAACTCGGCGGGGAATATAAGGTGGTGGCAAATCTGCCTTATTATATCACGACGCCCGTGATCATGCGTTTCGTCGAGGAGGCGAAGAACGTGAAAACGCTCGTCGTGATGGTGCAGGAGGAGGTTGCCGAACGGCTCTGCGCGGAGGCGGATACGCCCGCTTACGGCGCGATTACGGCGGCGGTGGACCTCGCGGGCGAGGCGAAGATCGTCAGGCGCGTGCCGCGGCGCATGTTCTTTCCCGCGCCGAAGGTCGATTCCGCGGTGGTGCGCCTCGATATCGACAGAAACAGGGCGGCGGGCGTGGACTGCAAAATCTACCGCGACGTGGTGCGCGCGGCGTTTTCCAGCCGCAGGAAGATGCTGGCGAACAACCTCATGAATTCTTTTTCCATGACGAGGACGGAGGCCGAACGGCTGCTTTCCTCCTGCGGGATAGGGAGCACGGTGCGCGGGGAAACGCTTTCGGCGGAAAAATTCAAATCGCTTGCGAAGGCTTACGGAGAAATGCAATGGAAAGACTGATAATAGCTACTTCCAACAAGGGCAAGAAACGCGAATTCGAAGAGATGCTGCCCGGTATGCGGGTGCTTTGTTTCAAAGATCTCGGTTTGAGTTACGATATCGAGGAAACGGGCTCGACCTTTTTTGAAAACGCCCTCATCAAGGCAAGGCGCGTGAAAGAGGACTTCCCCGAAGACTACGTGCTCGCCGACGACAGCGGGCTCGAGGTAGAGGCTCTCGGCGGCGCTCCGGGCGTCTATACGGCGCGCTACGCGGGCGAAAACGCGACCGACGGGGAAAATATCGACAAGCTCCTTTCCGCGCTGGAAAACGCCGGAAACAGGCGGGCGAAATTCGTGTGCAGCCTTGCGCTCGTCACGCCCGCGGGAGAAGTGATCTCCGCGCACGGGGAAAGCTGCGGCGAGATATTGAAAGCGCGCAGCGGGCGCGGCGGTTTCGGCTACGATCCCGTGTTTTTCAGTTACGATCTGCAAAAGGGGTTCGGAGAATGTACCGAGGAAGAGAAAAATTCCGTCAGCCACCGCGGCCGCGCGATAAAGGAACTTTTGGGGAAGCTCGTATGAAAACGATGCTGGTCATGAGCGACACGCACGGCAACAAAGGCGCCGTGGTGCGCCTGAAAGAGATCGCGGGGGAAACGGATTACATAGTGCACCTCGGCGATCATTCCCGCGATATAGAGCCGATACGGGCGCAGTATCCCGAAAGGGTGTTCAGCGTGGACGGCAACTGCGACCTCGCTTTCCGCACGGAAAGAACGTTGGAGATCGAGGGGGTGAAAGTGCTGCTTACGCACGGGCACCGTTTCGGCGTGAAGAGCGGGCTGGAGCGGCTGTTTTACTTTTGCGGCGAACGGGGGATAGACCTCGCGCTGTACGGGCATACTCATATCGCGGCCGTGGACGAAAGCGAAGGCGTGAAGCTGATCAATCCCGGAAATCTTTCCCGCGGGAGCGGAGAGAAATCGTACGCATACCTAATATTCGACAAAGGGCGCGTGATGGAGAAAATTGTAAAAGTTCAAGAAAAACTTTTTTAAAAAAGATTGTAAACAGTTGACTTTTATTTTTCCTTTTGATATAATTTTTTAGCGTTACGAGAAAGGATTGGGTTTGCGGGTGTAATTCAATGGTAGAATTCCAGCCTTCCAAGCTGGCAGCGTGGGTCCGATTCCCATCACCCGCTCCAAAAACATGCACCTGTAGCTCAGTTGGATAGAGCAATGGCCTTCTAAGCCATGTGTCAGGGGTTCGACTCCCTTCAGGCGCACCAATACGGCGGGTGTAGCTCAGTTGGCTAGAGCGCAAGATTGTGGCTCTTGAGGTCGTGGGTTCGATTCCCATCACTCGCCCCATTGATAGGGGTGTCGCCAAGCGGTAAGGCATCGGATTTTGATTCCGAGATTCGTAGGTTCGAATCCTGCCACCCCTGCCAAATCGGACGCAGTCAGAAAATATGATCCATTAGCTCAGTTGGCAGAGCACGTGACTTTTAATCACGGTGTCCCGGGTTCGAGTCTCGGATGGATCACCAAAAACAAAACGCGCGGCGCAGCCGCCCGCATATGCACCATTAGCTCAGTTGGTAGAGCAACTGACTCTTAATCAGTGGGTCCAGGGTTCGAGTCCCTGATGGTGTACCACGCAGCCCGGACCGATTTCGGTTCGGGCTGTTCTACTGAGGAGGAAAATAATGAATATCGTCAATTCGCCGACGCTGGAAACGGAACGGCTCGTTCTGAGAAAGTTTACAAACGGCGATATCGGGGCAGATCGGAA
>UQZE01000077.1 GCA_900545325.1 uncultured Eubacteriales bacterium | reverse complement strand
CTCTTCCGATCTTTCCGAGGGCCGCGAGGAAATTCGCGTATACTTTCGTCGTGATCACGCCCTCTTCTATGTACGGAACGTAGGCCTTTTCCACCTCGAACGCTTCGAGCACCTGCACCATGTTTCCCACGTGATCGGAATCGGTATGCGTGAGCATGAGGTAGTCGAGCACTTCGATGTCGAGCCCGCTCAGATAATCGACGATATATTCCGCCGTATCGTTATTTCTGTCGCCCGAATCGATAAGCATGTTGGTGTCGTCGGGAAATTCTATTAAAACGGAATCCCCCTGTCCGACGTCGAGATAATGGACGCGCAGCTCGCTTTCGCCCTTTGCGGCGTTGGTGCCGTGATCGTCCTTGTTGAACACCGACTGCAGATACTCGTCCACCGTCTTTTTAAAGGACGGCACGGCGAAATAGCAGACGATAGCCGCGATCAGCGCCAGAACGAGCAGTACGAGCACCGTTTCCAGGCTGATCTTCACCTTACTTCTTTTTTTCCTCGCCATAAACTTTTTCTTTCCTCTTGTTTTTATCTTTCAACGCCTCTATTTTGGCCTTGATGTCCTCCATTTCGCGCAGGGCGGTTTCGTAGCCTATCTCGTACATCTCGTGCAGGCCGAAAAAGCTCGCCGCGCTGAATTCCCCGAGCGGGGGTTTTAACATAACGTCCGAAAAGCGGTAGCCCTTTTCCGAAGTATTGCCGTATTCGAAGGGCATTTTCGAGAAAAACTCGCCGATAAAACTCCTCTTTTCCCTTTTGAACGCAGAAAGATCTATGCCCACGACGAAGTCCGCGCCCATCTGCCGCACGAGGTCGGCGGGCACCGCGTTGGAAAAGGCGCCGTCTATGCACACCTTTCCGTCGATTTCCACGGGCTTGAAGAAGGGCGGATAGGAGCTGGACGCGCACAGGGCGCGCGCCACGCTGCCCTCCTTCACATCTATTTCCTCGCCCGTCTGCGCCGCTGTAACCGCGGCGGCGAAGGGCTTTTTCAATTCGTCGAACGTCAGATCGCCGATATAGCGGTTGATTACGTCCTCCAGCCCCACGGTGTCCATTTTTATCATGATCTTGTTGGTGATCTCTTTGAAGTTCACCGTTTCCAGAAGATGCAGGATTTCGTCCGCCGTATATCCTTGCGCGTAAAACGCGCCCACGATGCTGCCTATGCTCGCCCCCGCGATATAATCGAACTCTATGCCGTTTTCCTCAAAGGCCTTGAGCGCGCCGATGTGCGCCATACCCTTGGCGCCGCCGCTGCCCAGCGCTATGCCGAGTCCGACCTTCGGTTTTTCCCTTCTGAAAAATTTAAACATTTTATCTTATTCCTTTTTATCCTCGTCTTGTTCCTTGTTTTCCTCTTTCGGCTTGGTAAGCGCGATCTTCACGATGAACACGATCAGCATTACGACGACGAGCGCGAACAGCACGTATAATATGATATCCACATAGGGCAGGAACAATTCCGCCAGCAGGGAAATGATCAGCCCCGCCACCAGGTTGCCGCCCAGCACGGGCAGTATGATTTCTTTGAATTTCAGACCGAGAAACACCGCGATGGCGGTGCCTGTCCAAACGCCCGTCATAGGCAGGGGAATGGCGATGAATATGAACACGCCCAGCTGTTTTATGCCCGATTCGCTCAGTTTTCCCTTGCGGTTTTTCACTTCCTCCGCCTTTTTTCTGAAATACTCCTCCACCTTGCAGGCAAAGCGGTTGAACCACTTGACTTTTTTGAGCAGGTTCAAAATCGGCCTGAGCAGAAAGAAAATAGGCACCGCCACGACGGTGGAACCGAGGTAGGATGCGCCGAGCGCGGCCAGAAATCCCAGCCCGCTGGCGCGCGCGAATAAAATGGCGCCCTTGAGCTCTATCAAAGGCACGAGCGCCACCAGCATGGCGGTGAGCGCGGGGTTTCCGATGAGGTCGTTTACGCTGTCGATGAATGCGTCCAAAATATTCTCCCGATAGATTTGCTTTTTTTCGATAATAACAGTATAATGTCTAAGGGAAGCAAATGTCAAACGAAAAGGTGCAAATTATGACTACGCAGCAGATGCTGGCGGGTTTCCGCCGCGGGATAAACGAATACAAACTCATACGCGACGGCGACAGGATAGCCGTGGGGCTTTCGGGCGGAAAAGACAGCGTTACGCTGTTGAAACTGCTCGCCGAATACAGAAAGTTTTCCCCCGAAAAATTCGATCTTGCGGCCGTTACGGTCGATCTCGGCTTCGGCAACAACGACTTTTCCGCGCTGGAAAAATTCTGCGGCGGGCTGGACGTGCCCTTTATCCTCGAAAGCACCCAGATCGGCGAAGTGGTGTTCGACGTCAGGAAAGAACCCAACCCCTGCGCGCTCTGCGCCAAGATGCGTAAAGGCGCGCTGATGACCGCCGCCGCGCGGCACGGCTGCAACAAGGTGGCGCTCGGCCACCATGCCGACGACTTTATCGAAACCATGCTCCTTTCCCTCTTTTACGAAGGGAGGCTGTCCACCATGTCGCCCAAGGTTCTTCTGGACCGCACGGGCGTGGTGCAGATCCGCCCCATGCTCTATTTGGAGGAAAAAAACATCGCCGCCTACGCGAAAAACCTGCCCGTAACGAAGAGCCGCTGTCCCGCGGATAAAAAGACCAAGCGTGAATACGTGAAAAAGGTGATAGACGACATCAAAAGGGACATTCCTTTCGTGCGCGACCGCATGTATTCCGCGCTCATGCACCCCGAACGTTACAACCTGTTCGACAAATTCCGCGAAGAAACCGATCTCTTCTGAAAAAGGCCAGGGCGGCGCAGCCGAAAAGCTGCGCCGCCCTTTTTTATTGTTCCTGAGCCGACCAAACGGCGTAGAGCACGGTGCCGTCCGGCACTTCGCTTATCTGCGCCGCGGTGAAGTCCGCCTCGGCCGCGTTTTCGGTCATGGACCACCCCGCGAAGATATAGCCCTTCCGAACGGGGGCGGCGATGCCGTAATAGGCGTTGGGGTTGGTAATGTTTCCGTCCTTCGTTACTTTTTCCACGTATCCTCCGTCCTCCGAGAGCGTTACGCCCCATACGACGGGGCGGTAAGAGGGATTCCACGTCGCGTTCCAGCCGATATCGTCCGCGTTCGCCTCCGCGTAGAACGTTACCGCGTTCAGCCCCGCAAACGCGAAAGCGTCCACCTCTTGCAGACTGTCGGGCAAAGCGACCGAAGTAAGGCCGCTGCAACCGACAAAAGCGTACTGACCGATCATTTCCAGCCCCTGCGGGAATACGATTTCGGTCAGCCCTTTGCAGGAATAAAACGCGTAATCGCCCAGCGTTTTCAGCCCAGCGCCCAGGCGCACCTCCGTCAGCGCACCGCATTTGGAAAAGGCGAAATCTCCTATCGAAGTCAATCCGTCGCCGATATCCGCGCTCTTTAAGTTGGCCGAACCGTAAAAAGCGTAAGCGCCTAAGCTTTGCAGACTGTCCGGCAGACTGACGCCGCCGAGAACGATCGATTTTGCAAAGGCGTAATCTCCGATCTTTTCCAGCCCCTCCGAAAACTGTATCAATTCCAGCTTTTCGTTATTGTAAAAGGCGCTGCCGCCGATCTCTTTCACGCTGCCGCCCAGATTAAGACTGAGGAGCGACGATTGATAAAAGGCATAGTCGCCGATATAGGTCAGGCTGTCGGGGAAATCTATATTTTTCAGCGATGCCGTCTTGTAAAACGCCGATCTGCCGACGGATGTCAGCCCTTCGGGAAGAATGACTTCGTCCAGACTCCGACAGTCGTAAAAGGCGTAGTCGCTGATCTCTTTCACCCCGTCCGGCACTTCAATGTTTTTGAGTTTGACGCATTCCGCAAACGCGCCTTCGCCGATAATTTCCAAGGTCGAAGGCAGCGTTACGCTGTACAGCGACTTTTGGTTGGCAAACGCGTAATCGGCGATGCCGCGCACGCCCTCTTCTATCTCCGCCGAGGCGAGATCGGTTTGTTTACAGCCGACGATCCAGTCGCCCACCCGCACGAGTTTTCCCGACAGCGTCCATTTCAGCGTATCTTTGAACGCGTTTGCCCCTATCCTTTCTATCTTCGGCCCCGCGGTGATGTCGGCGAGGCTGCCGCATTCCTGAAAGGCGTGTTCGCCGACGGTCAAAAGCCCGTCGGGCAGAGCTACGCTCTTCAGCGCGCCGCATTTGGCGAAATTGTAATCGCCGATATGTTTCAGCGTGGAGGGCAGCGTTACGGAAACGAGTTCCTCCAGCTCGGTCAAGGCGCCGCTGCTTATGCCGACCGTCCCCTCCCTGACGGTAAGGCTTTTTGCGGAAGCGTCGTTATTGCCGACCAGCCAGCCGCCCGCGTACACAAGCCCTTCGGAAGAAGCGTCGAGTTTAGATTCCATGAACGCGTAACTGCCGATCTCGTTCACCGAAGCGGGTATCACGATATTTTCCAGGCTTTGGCAGCTGTAAAAAGCCTGCTCTCCGATACTTTCCACCCCCTCCAGCAATTCCGCGCTCCGCAATCTGACGTTATCCATAAAGGCGTAACTGCCTATGGCCGCGACGTTGCCGGGGATCACGATCTCTTCAAGCGACTCGCAGCCGAGGAAAGCGTAGTCGGAAATGGCCTGCACCCCCGCCCCTACGGTTACGCGGCGCAACTGTTCCGCGCCTGAAAAAGCGTATTCTCCGACGCCGTCCGCGCGGTCTGGAATGACGATTTCCGTCAGGCTCGCACAGTCGCTGAACATGTGGTCGGAAATCGTTTCCAGCCCCGCGGGCAGAGTTACTTCCGCCAGGTCCGTCGCGTAGGAAAAGGCATATTCCCCAACAAAGGTAACGCCGTCTGGAATGTGCGCCGCACCGAGAGAACGGCACCCCTGAAAGGCATACGCGCCTATGCTCGCAAGGCTTTCGGAAAAAGTTATCTTTTCGAGTTCCGTGCAGTCGGAAAACGCGCGCGCCCCTATGGTCTTTACGTTATCGCCGAGGATTACTTCGGTAATATCCGTGCATTTCTCGAAAGCGCCGTCCCCGACCGCCGTAACGGGCAGGCCGTTGTAAGTGTTGTCGATACGCACAACGCCTTCCGCCCTGCCAGGGCCGACGACTTCGTATTCGGTGTTTCCGTTGATGAGTTTCAGATTCAGCAGGGACGGTTCGTTTTTCGTATAGCTCACCGCCGACGACCAGGCGGAATCTTCATAACCCTCGCCCACAGCCTTTACCCGCAGGGAGTGTTCGCCCGTTTCCAGTTTATCCAGCGAAAACTGGTTGACGTAAACGGTATAATTCTCGTCGCCCGCGTTGACTACGTAAGAAGAAGCCCCCTCCACCTCGTTCCAGTACAGCACGTTCAGCGACGTGTTGATCCCCAGCCCCGACGGGCGCGAAAGCGCGTTCCCGCCGCACGCCGCGCCCAGCGCCGCACAGCCGAACGACAGAACGAACAAAGCAATCAGTTTTTTTATTTTCATTCCCGTCTACCGCAGAGAAATCCGCGGTTCAGACCTCCTTGACTTATTGAATTTTACGGGCGGCGTTCCGTCTGCCGCTTTTCCCTTTTTTCCCGAATGAGTTCGTGCGGCCATTTGAACTTGAATTTTCTCACCGCGATATCCAGAAGCACGGCGGCTAAAATAACGGACGCCAGCAGTATGCGGGGATCGTATTCCCTAAAGAAAAACTGTACAAAATCGCCGAAAACGTCCTCTGCGGAAGAAACGACTTCCCCTTTGCCGTTCGCCGCGAGCGAAGTCAGAAAGCCGGCGTTGTCGCCGTCGTTCAGAAACGGGTCGTATTCCAGCGAATAGGAAAATTCCCTGTAGGAAACATCCTGCGCGACGATCTCGCCCGATGCGGAAAGCTTGCGCACGTCTATTTCATACACGCCCGCCGCGGTAAAGCCGAACCGCAAAGTTTCGTAGCCCGAAAAATCCTTCCATTCGTAAATCGAAACCACGTTCTGTCCGTCCGCCCCGATCTCGGGGCTCTTTATCGCGACCTGTATGTATTCGCCGTCCGCGACCTCGGTGCTCACGTTGACGGAGGCGGTGCAGTTGTCCGCCGAAACGTCCACGTCTATGCCGCTGTCGTGCACGCTCGCCGTGGGAAACAGCGCGCCTGCGATGCATTCGATCATCTTTTTCCCGTCGGGCTTCGTTACGAATTCTTCCGACCAATGGCCGCTTAAATCGCACATGAAACTGCCCACCTTCCCCTTGCCGTACGTCCATTGCGCATAGATCGGTTCGCCGTATTCGCCGATCAAAAGGCTTTGGGCGCCTTCTTTGATCTTCGTGCCGAAAAAGCCGTCGAGCGAGGGGATATCCTCTTCTTTGACGCCCGAAAAGATCGAGGAATATTCGCCGAACGTCGGCTGAAAATTTTTCAACTGATAATCCCGTATCTCGGGATTGCTGAAATCCTCCCGCATCGCGTCCGCCAGCGCGTCGCCGTCGTCCGCCACGTAATGCGTTCCGTGCCCCGCCGCCGCGAGCTGATCCATCTTTTCGTTATCAATCTTGTAATCGATGACCGAAGTCGTGATGCCGTAATTTTCGTAATAATGTTCGGCAAACTCCAGACACTCCTCGAAGTCCGTCGTATCGCCGTCCGTAACGACGACGATATGTTTCTTGTTCACGCCCCCGAAGGCGCTCAGCTGCTGGCCCGCCATCTGCAGCGCGCCGGGCAGCACCGTGGCGCCCAGGCTGTTCGCGCGTATGTTTTTGATCGTCTGCGTAATTTTTTCCCTTTGGGACAGCGGCGTGATCTTCAGCACGGAGGAAGGTTCGTTGTCGAACCTGATGACGCCGAGATAATCCCTGTCGTCCAGCGCCGCGAGACTAGCGACGGCGCTTTCCTTCGCCTCGTCCATCTGCGTCTTTCCGCCGTCCACGCTCGTCCCCATGCTGCCCGAAGTATCCATAACGAGCATGATCGCCACGGGCGGCGTATAGTCCTCGGCCTCGACCGGGAGCATTTCCTGGTAGAGCGTGCCCTGCATATCCTCTCTGTCATAGACGTTGGCGACCTCTTTATCCCCCTCCATGCGGACGCCGCCGACCGTCAGCAGTCCGCCGCCGATCTCGTAAACGTATTCGTGCAGGATTTCGATAAAGCCTTCGGGCATGTCTGCGTTCGCCACGTTGTTCAAAATAACCTGATCGTATCCGCGCAGTTCTTCCAGAGTTGCGGGCGCCTGCCTGACGTTCTTCACGTCGGCCTTATATTTTTCCGAAACTATGTCCTTGAGATAACCGCTTTCGTCGCTGCGTTCCAGAATGAGTATTTTGTCGAAAACGTCTAAATACACGTAGGAATAGATCTTGTTGTTTATCGTTTCGGTATCGTCCGTGCTCGTCGCCACAAAGGCGAGCTCGTGCAGGCCCGTGCCCTCGAAAGCATGCGTGAAGAACACGTTCTGCACGCCTTTGGAAAGGGTAACGCTCGTGCTCCCGATCTCATTTCCGTTGTCGTACAGCGTAACGACCGCGTCGCCCGTAACGGAACTTTTGAGCGAAAGTCCGATCTGTACGTTTTCGCCCTCTATCACCGTCTGCTCGGGCAGTTCTACCTGCATGAGCCCTATTTCCTTGCCGTAATCGCCGTTGGGGAACTGCACCGCGTCTACGGAAACGCCCTCCGCCGCGATCTTTGCGACCTGCGTGAGCGCGTCGCCGTCGGTTTCAATCCCGTCGCTGATCAAAAGCAGTTTTCCCGCCTTCGGATTTGACAGTTTGCCGTGCGCGAAAACGAGCGCCGCCGCGATGTCGGTGGCGGAATCGTCGGGATTTTCCGCGTTCAGATATTCCCTGCAGGCCTCGTCCGCGTCGTCCGTAAGTTCGGCGGCATATACCTGGTCCTTTCCGAAAGTTACCACGCCGATCTTCGCAACGCCAGCCGCGCCGCGGATCATCGCCTGCACGTATTCGTCCTTTTCCTTCCGTCTGCCGGCGTTGCTGTCGGAGGCGTCCACCACGAGGATCAGTTCGTTTTCCCTGTTTTTTTCGTCATAGCTGACGGACAGGCCCGAAACGAGAAAGACGCTGCACGTCGCGGCGATCATTCCCAAAACCACGGATATCACCCTGTTGCGGTTGCGGCGGTACTGTTTCGACACGGTAAAATAGGCGAACAGCACTATGGCGAACGCAGGGATCAGCAGCAGGAGAAGCCAAGGGTGCGTAAATGTAATGTTGAAATTCGACATATAGACCGCTCCTAAATCTTTTCTCGCGAATATAAAAATCTTTCCAAAACGAAAACCGTCAGCAGCGCCGAGGCAAGGTAAATCAAAAGATCGTTATAGGAAAGTTCTTTCTTTTCCATAAAGAACAAGCCGGGGATCGCTTCTTCCGTCGCGAAAATATCGCTCTCCGCCCTCGGCACTTTAACGTAGACGGGCGTTTCCAGCGTCTTTCCGGATAGCAGCGTCTGGGTTATCACGTAACGGTCGGGCTCGCTCAGCGCGATTTCCGCGGGCGTTTCCACGGCCTGCAAAATTCCGCCGCCGCGCTCCACGCGCACGTTCTTTCCGCGCGCGTCGACGCCGATTTTTTCATTTACGTCGAAAACGTTCTTCTCTACCGTCGGCGGGATGAAATAATCGAAGAGATTGCTCATAAGCAGCGGAAATTCGTAGAGCAGCGCCAGATTGGAATAATTGAGGTCGAGCGTCAGCACCGCGGCCTTGCTGTCCGCCGTGTTTTTCACCACGAACACCTTTTCGCCGCCGCAGGTGAACAAAGTGTCGTAATCGTCCCCCGCGGTTATGCCCTTATAATAGGTCGCGTTGATCCTGGAAGCGTCCACAAACTCGGTAACGGGATGCGTTACGCCCGCGGAAAGCGTGAATTCGCCCCGCCGCGTTTCGCCGATCTCCATGTCGAGATTGGGCGGAATTTTATCGGGATCGATCAAAAGCACCGCGCCGTCGCTCGGCATGACGCTCGGCATCGTATGTTCGAATATGTAGAAATCGAAGCCGCGCACTTCGTAATCGGAAGAGGAATTCATCTGCGTTATCTGTATATCGAAACCGTCCTTGCGGGAATTTTGCAAAACGAGCAGCGCGCCGTTCACGAAATTGTTCGGCAGCGAGCTGGCGTACTGTATTTTTATCTCGTCCTTTCTGCCGCCGTAAACGGTATAGGTATTGTCGGGCGCAAAGCCGTCCTTCGATCCGTCCTCCGTTTCCAGGCTGATCTGCACGGAATCGTAAGCGTAGATGCCGAGGTCTTCGAAAATCACGGTCTGCACGCGCCCGCCGTTGCAGTTCGCGCGCTGCGTGCCGTGCACGACTTTCTTTTCGTCGTTTACGCCGTCCGCCTGCAAAAGCACGTTCACGTATTTATCCGCGCCGTATACCGCGACCTCCGCCGTGAACCGATAGTAGTTTTCGTCAACTTCGGCTTTCACGCTCAGCACTGCTGCGTTCCAGTCGTTTTCGGAGGATACGTCCACTACGTTGACTTCCCCCGCGTCGGCGTATTCCGTAGCGGTGTAAAGGTAGATCTGCGCCATGGCGTTGTTCTTGCAGAGTTCGCTGGCGAGCCGCATAGCGCCTTCTATATCGCCCGTGCCGTAACTGCACGCGGTGTCCCCGTCCAGCAGCCCGTCCAGCTTTTCGTTGATCCGCGCGGCGGAAGTTTCCTGCACGGCGACATAGTCCGCTTTCA
>UQZE01000076.1 GCA_900545325.1 uncultured Eubacteriales bacterium | reverse complement strand
TCCGATCTGGCGGTAGCGGCGCGGGGTGCAGCGCGATCGTATTCAACGGATATCTTTACAAAAAATTATGCAATAAGGAATACAAACGGATAATCCTGCTGGCGACGGGGGCCCTGCTTTCGTCCGTTTCTTCCCAGCAAGGCGAGTCCATACCTTCGATAGCCCATGCGGCCGTATTCGAAAGTTAAGGAGGAAAAAATGGATATATTTCTGACGTTTTTGAAGGCGTTTGCCGTCGGCGGCGCAATTTGTACGATCGCACAGCTGCTCATAAACTATACAAAGATCACTTCGGGCAAAATTTTAGTTACGTTTCTGCTCGCGGGCGTGGTGTTGCAGGCTCTCGGCGTGTACCAGTATCTTGTGGATTTTGCGGGAGCGGGCGCTACGGTTCCTATTTCCGGATTCGGCTATCTCTTGGCAAAAGGCGCGATAGAAGGGGCTAAAGAAGGATTGTTCGGCGCCATCACGGGCGGGATAACGGCGGCAGGCGCGGGGATTACCGCGGCGATCGTTTTCGGTTATCTTTTTGCGGTTATCTTCCGCGTGAGGTCTAAAAAGAACTGAAACATTATATAATATAATGTGTATTGTTCTTACAGGCGCCGAAGACGCAAAGTAAAATGGAAGAGAATATTTAAGATATTTCTCGTAATAGCTTTGATTGCCGCCTGCTTCGCGTACTATAAAACGAGGATTGCGACGACGATCATAGATTATACTTTTGCCGAAATCGAGTCGAAAGTAACGGCGTCGGTGAACAAGGCCGTGCTTCTCAATCTTGACGCCGTGAGTTATGACGATCTCGTTACGGTGGAAAAGAACGCCGCAGGCGATATCACGCTCATGTCGGCGGACAGCATGAAGATAAACCGTATCAACAGGGAAATAGCCGTGTCGGCGCAGGCGCTCATCACCGCCGCATGCGACGCGGGCGTAGACGTCCCCATCGGCGCACTGAGCGGCATAGTATACGTTTCCGGGCTCGGCCCGACGGTAACTATGGATATACTTTCGGCGGAAAACGTAATCTGTTCTTTTTATTCGGAATTCGAGGGCATGGGCATCAATCAGACGCGCCACGCCGTTTACATAAGGGTGGATTCTTCCGTGAACGTTATAATTCCGGGAAAGTCAAAAACCGTTTCCGTCAAGACCGACGTTCTGATTTGCGAGGCCGTGATCGTAGGTAAAATTCCCGAGATATACCTTAACGGATCGATTTTTTAATTGCATAAAACCTAAAAAATACCGCATAAAACATTTTTTATGCGGTATTTTTGTTTTTTGACTTGAAAACGCCTTGCAACTGAGAGGGAAATGTGATAGAATAAACATTATATGACGGAGGGCAACATGCATAAGATGTTTGACGTTCATGCGGAAACGATGAACAGAAAAGAACTGAAAGAGCTTCAGCTGGACAGGCTGAAACATATCGTCGCGTACGCATACGAAAACGTAAAAATGTACAAAGAGCGTTTTGATAAAATAGGGCTCAAACCCGAACATATCAAGACGCTGAAAGATATAGAAAATATACCGTATACAACCAAGGACGACTTAAGGGACAACTATCCGTTTTCGCTTTTGGCCGTGCCCATGAAAAAGATCATACGGCTGCACGCGTCGAGCGGAACCACGGGAAAACCCGTGGTATGCGGTTATACCCGCCGCGATCTCGACGTCTGGTCGGACTGTATCGCCCGCGTACTCGCCATGGCCGGCGCTACCGACGAGGACATAATTCAGGTATCCTTCGGCTACGGCCTTTTCACGGGGGGCTTCGGCCTGCATTACGGCATAGAAAAACTGGGGGCGACCGTCGTGCCCGTTTCCTCAGGAAACACCGAACGGCAGATCATGCTCATGAAAGACTTCGGCGCGACGGCTTTGGTCGCCACGCCGAGTTACGCGATGTATCTTGCGGAAACGGCGCGCAGAGAGGGAGTTTTGAAAGATTTGAAACTGCGGCTTGCGATTACCGGCGCGGAAGCCTCTACGCCGGAAATGCATCAGGCGCTCCGCGATATCCTCGGCGTGATCCCCACGGAAAATTACGGGCTTACCGAGGTGGGCGGGCCCGGCGTCGCGGGAGAATGTCTGGAAAAATCGGGCATGCACATCAATGAGGACTGTTTCTATCCGGAAATCGTCAACATCGAGGAAAACAGGGCGTTGCCCGAGGGCGAAAAAGGCGAAATGGTGCTTACCACGCTCACGAAAGAGGGCATGCCCGTTCTGCGATACCGCACGAAAGATATCACATCCATTACATATGAACCGTGTAAGTGCGGCAGGACGCTGGCGAGAATGTCGAGAGTAGTGGGCCGCACGGACGACATGCTCATCATCCGCGGCGTCAACGTATTCCCGTCTCAGATAGAAAGCGTGCTGATGGCCATGGACGAGCTCGGCAAGACCTATGAGATCATTGTGGACAGGATAAATTATATGGATACGCTGGAAGTGCGCGTCGAGGTCGTGGACGCCACGCTTTTGGACGATTACTCCAAGCTCGAAGAACTCGTGGCCAGAATAAAACACCGCCTGCGCGTCGTCTTGCAGATCGACGTCAAAGTAAAGCTCGTCGAACCTTTCTCTATCGAAAGGACGGAAGGCAAGGTCAAGCGCGTGAAAGATTTGAGAAAGTTACAGGAGAGATCATGAAAAAATTATTGCTGGGAGATTTCGCCGTGGCACGCGGCGCATACGAAGGGGGCGTGAGGGTGGCAACCGCCTACCCCGGAACGCCTTCGACCGAGATCACGGAAGAACTCGCAAGGTATGACGACGTTTACAGCGAGTGGTCGCCGAACGAAAAAGTGGCGTTTGAAGTCGCTTACGGCGCCGCGCTGAAAGGGGCGCGAACCATCGTTTCCATGAAACACGTCGGACTCAACGTCGCCGCCGATCCGCTTTTCACCGCAGTCTATGCGGGCGTAAACGCGGGGCTGGTAGTGGCCGTCGCGGACGATCCGTCCGTATTCAGTTCGCAGAACGAGCAGGATACGCGCCTGACTGCGGTCAGCGCGAAATGTCCCGTTCTGGAACCGAGCGATTCGCAGGAAGCCGCCGATTTCACGGCGCTCGCGTTCGAACTTTCGGAAAAATACGATACGCCCGTCATTCTGCGGCTTACGACGCGCGTCGCACATTCGCAGAGCCTGGTGGAATTCAAAGAGCGCAGAGAACTGCCGATTAAGCATTACGAAAAAAATATAGCAAAATACGTAATGATGCCCGCAAACGCGCGCAAAAAACACTTTGCGGTGGAAGAGCGGCTGGAAAAACTTTCCGCAGATTCGGAAAATTTTTCCGTCAACAGAATAGAAATGAACTCGAAAGAGCTGGGGATCATCTGTTCGGGCGGCGTCTATCAATACGTAAAAGAAGCCTTGCCCGAAGCGAGCGTTTTGAAACTCGGCATGGTCTTTCCGCTCCCGTACAAAATGATAGGGGACTTTGCGAAGAACGTAAAGCGCTGTATCGTGGCGGAGGAGCTTGCGCCGCACCTCGAAACGCTTATCAAAGCGCACGGAATTGCTGTCGAGGGAAAAAACATCTTTCCTTTATGCGGCGAATTTTCCGCAAAACTCGTCAGAGAATGCGTTACGGGAAGCAAGACCGCCGTGCAAGCGAAGGATATTCCCGCAAGACCGCCGGTGCTTTGCGCGGGTTGCCCTCACAGAGGTATTTTTTACGTTCTGTCCAAGCTGAAACTGAACGTGCTCGGCGATATCGGCTGTTATACGCTGGGAGCGGTTACGCCCCTGAACGCGATGGACAGCGTTATCTGCATGGGAGCGAGCATCGGCATGGCGGTCGGTTTCGACAAAGCGGAGGACGGCGCGTATAAAAAGACGGTTGCGGTTATAGGCGACAGCACCTTTATCCACAGCGGCATTACGGGACTGATCGACGCGGTATACAATAAGGCGCGCGTAACCGTTATCGTCGTGGACAACCGTACGACGGGCATGACCGGACACCAAAACCACCCCGCTACGGGCAAGACCATCAAAAACGAACCGACTTACCCGCTTTCCATCGAAGACGTCTGCAAAGCCGTGGGTGTCAACCGCGTGCGTGTTGTCAATCCCGACGACGTGGCGAGCGTGGAAAGTGCGGTGAAAGAGGAACTCGTAAAGGAAGAAGTTTCCGTGATCATCGCGAGAAAACCCTGCGTTCTCCTTACGAAAAAGCTTTACGACGCGTTTACCGTAAACGCGGAAAAATGCAGAAACTGCAAACAATGTCTTAAAATCGGCTGTCCCGCGATCATCAACGGGAAAAACGGCGTGAGCATCGATAAATCCCTTTGTACGGAATGCGGGCTTTGTCAGAACATCTGTAAATTCGGCGCGATAGAAGGAGTGGCGAAATGTTGAACATATTGATAGCCGGCGTAGGCGGACAGGGCACGCTGCTTGCGAGCAGAGTTTTGGGAAAATACGCGCTTGACAGCGGTTTCGACTGCAAGCTCAGCGAAGTGCACGGCATGGCGCAGCGCGGGGGCAGCGTCATCACGTACGTGCGCATCAGTCAAAACGCGGACGAAAAGATCTATTCGCCCATTATAGACGAGGGAGGCGCTGATATTGTTCTCGCGTTTGAAAAGCTCGAAGCGCTCCGCTATATGCCGTATTTGAAAAAGGACGGCATCGTCCTGTATTCTTCACAGGAAATCCTGCCCATGCCCGTCGTAACGGGCGAGAGAGAATATCCCCGCGGAATAGAAAGCGAACTCGGCGGCACGGCGGTAAACGCGCTCGATCTCGCCGTGCAGGCGGGCAACGCGAAAGCGGCCAACTCCGTTATGCTGGGGGCTTTTTGTAAAGTCTTGGGGCTGGATAAGGAAAAGTTTTCCGCTGCGCTTTTGTCGTGTATACCGCAAAAGACGGTTGAGCTCAATAAAAAGGCCTTTGAATCTGGCTACAACGCAGTAAAATAAGAGGTAACGCCGATGTCTTCAAAAATCAAAGATTACATATACCGTCCCGAATATGAAACGCTGAGCCGCAGCGAGATGGAAAACCTCCAAAGCGAACGGCTGAAAAAGACGGTTGCGCGGGTATACGAGAACTGCGCGTCTTACCGCGCGAAGATGGATGAACTGAAATTAAAGCCTTCGGATATAAAATCCGTCGCAGACCTCAGCAAACTGCCCTTTACGGTCAAACACGACCTGCGCAGCAATTATCCTTTCGGTTTTTATTCTTCACCGAAAAGCGACATCGTGGAGGTACACGCGTCGAGCGGAACGACGGGCAAGCTGACCGTAGTAGGCTATACGAAAAACGACCTCGAAGTTTGGGGCGAGATCGTGGCCAGAGGCATGGCGATGGCGGGCGTAACGAAAGAATCGACCGTCCACGTTTCTTACGGTTACGGGCTGTTTACGGGCGGTTTGGGCGCACATTACGGCGCACAGACGATCGGTGCATCGACCGTACCCGCGTCTTCGGGCAATACGATCCGCCAGCTCACCCTTCTGCGCGATTTCGGGGCCACGCACCTCTGTTGTACGCCGTCCTATGCCATTTATCTCGGTACTGAAATCAAAAACGCGGGTATGAACATAGAAGATTTTTCCCTGCAAGCGGGTATATTCGGCGCAGAGCCCTGGACGGACGACATGCGCAGGGAAATAGAAAAACTGCTCAATATCCAGGCGCTCGACATCTACGGCCTTTCGGAGATCTGCGGACCGGGCGTTTCCATGGAATGTCTGTATAAAAACGGCGCGCACGTGCAGGAAGACCACTTTATTCCCGAAATAGTCGATCCCGAAACGCTCGAACCGCTGCCGTTCGGCAGCGAGGGCGAATTGGTCTTTACCACTATCACCAAGACGGGGCAGCCGCTCATCCGTTACAGAACGAGAGATCTTTGCACGCTGAACGGTGAAAAATGCGCCTGCGGCCGCACGACGGTGCGTATGGGCAGAGTGAAAGGCCGTTCGGACGACATGCTCATTATCCGCGGCGTAAACGTGTTCCCGTCCCAGATAGAATCGGCGATCATGAACGTCAAGGGAGTTTCTCCGCATTATATGATCTATGTCGACAGGATCAACAACCTCGACGTGATGGAAATTCAGATCGAACTCGAAGGCGACATCACGCTCGACCGCGTGAAGGATGTGGAAAATATTCGGAAAAAAGTGGAAACGGAAGTCAATTCCTATATCGGGCTGAGCGCGAAGATCAAGCTTTGCGAACGCGGTTCGATCGCTCGCAGCGAGGGAAAAGCGGTGCGCGTGGTGGATAACAGAAATAAATAGACGAGGAGGAAAAAAATATGTTGGTGAAACAGCTTTCCGTTTTTATGGAAAACAGGCCGGGCAGACTTTACAAGCTCACGCATGCCTTGGGCAAAGAGGGCATAGATTTCGTAACGCTTTCCATTGCGGATACAAAGGACTTCGGCATTGTCCGCTTTATCGCGCGCGATAACGAACGCGCATACGAAATACTGAAAAACGAAGGTTTCACCGTCGGCCAAACGGAACTGATAGGCGTGGAAGTGGAGGATAATCCCAACGCTCTTGCGAGTGTGATAGAAATTCTCGACGAAAAGAATATCAATATCGAATATTTGTATTCTTTCGTATTGACGAACCACAATACGGCCAAGATACTCATGCGCGTGGAAAACACGGAACAGGCGGTGAAAGTTTTGGAAGAAAAGGGAATAAAACTTCTTTCCGAAAAGATTTTATAAAAACGTTTGACTTAAATTTTAAAATATTATATACTGTATTTAATATTATATCAAACGCGTTGACAAAGACAGACCGCGGGAAAGGTTTCAGAGAGAAAACCGTTTGCTGCGAGGTTTTTAACAAAGAACCGCGGTTATTCACTTTCGAGCGGCGCACCGAACGAAAAGTAGGCTGCGACGGTTGTTCCGTTAAAACTTCAACGAGGTCCGATAATATATGATCGGACGAATTTAGGTGGTACCGCAGTTTTTGCCCTATGCTATTCGCATAGGGCTTTTTTAATGAAGAAAAAGGAGAAAGACATGCAGGAAAAGATCGATTCGCTTTATGAAAACGCGAAAAACGAAATATTGAAATTGTCTTCGAGCAGGGAACTTGCCGACGTCAAGGTGAAATACCTCGGCAAAACGGGCGAGATCACCTCGCTTTTAAAAGGCATGAAAGATATTCCGCCCGAAAAAAGAGCCGATTTCGGCAAACTCGTGAATACGCTGAAAGAACGCGTTTCCGCTCTTTTGGAGGAAAGGGAAACCGCACTTAAAAAAGAGGAAATGGAAAAGAGTTTTGAAAAAGACGCAGTCGACATTACCTTAGACGGCAAAGCCGTTTCTTTCGGGAACCTTCACCCGCTCAATATCGTTCTCAACAAGATGATAGAGGCGTTTACGGGCATGGGTTTCCAGGTGTACGAAGGCCCCGAGCTCGAACTCGATTATTACTGTTTCCAGGCGCTGAACATTCCTAAGGACCATCCGGCGCGCGATATGCAGGATACGTTTTACATTTCCGACAACGTCGTTCTGCGCCCGCACACTTCGCCGGGACAGATCAGGACAATGGAAAACCAAAAGCCGCCCATTAAAATATTAAGTCCAGGCAGAGTGTACCGCGCCGACGACGACGCATCCCACTCGCCTATGTTTCACCAGATAGAGGGACTGGTGGTGGACAAGGGCATCACCCTGTGCGATCTGAAAGGAATATTGGACGAATTCGTCAAGATCATGTTCGATAAGGATACGAAAACGCGGTTAAGGCCCTCGTATTTCCCGTTTACAGAACCGAGCGTGGAGGTAGATGTTTCTTGCAGCGAATGCCACGGCAAAGGCTGCAAGCTCTGCAAAGGCACGGGCTGGATAGAAATCCTCGGCGCCGGCATCGTCAACAAAAAAGTGCTGGAAAACTGCGGTATCGATTCTAACGTATATTCGGGACTCGCGTTCGGCCTCGGCATAGAACGTACGACGATGATAAAATACGGCGTGCCCGATATCCGCACGCTCTTTGAAAACGACGTCCGTTTCTTGAAACAGTTCGGGAGGAAATAAATATGAAATTACCGCTTTCTTGGCTCAAAGATTATGTCGATATCGACGTTTCGCCCGAAGTTTTGGAAGAAAAACTTTTTTCCTGCGGTTTCGAGGTGGAGGAAGTCATCCGCGTCGGTGAAAATATCGATAAAATAGTCGTATGCAGGATCGAAAAAATAGAAAAACACCCTAACGCGGATAAGCTCAGCGTCTGCGGCATTGACGCAGGCAGATGGGGCAGGCTGCAGATCGTTACCAGCGCGAAAAACATTTCCGAAGGGAATCTCGTACCCGTAGCTCTCGACGGCGCCACCCTGGCAGACGGCGGGCGGATTTTCGACGGGGAGCTTCGCGGCGTGAAGTCCAACGGCATGTTCTGCAGCGGCGAGGAGCTCGGCATAACGGATGATTTTTACGACGGCGCGAGCGTGAACGGGATTCTCATCCTGCGCGAAGAGTATCCGCTCGGAGAAGAAGTGAAAAAAGTTCTCGGCATAGAGGACGTCATTTTCGACGTCAACGTAACGGCGAACCGCCCCGACTGCCAAAGTATTCTCGGTCTTGCGCGGGAAGTTTCCGCCGTGCTGAATAAACCTTTGAAAATGCCCGCTTTGACTTATCATGCAGACAAGTCGCTTAAAACGACGGAAAAACTCCTCGTTGAAAATAAAGCGTGCGATCTTTGCCCGCGCTATCTCGGTCATTATGTTTCCGATATCAAAATAGAAAAATCCCCCAAATGGATAACGAAACGCCTTGCAAGCGCGGGGATCCGCTCTATTAATAACATTGTCGACATCACGAATTTCGTTTTGACGGAGATCGGCCAGCCGATGCACGCCTTCGACTATAACAACATCGGCGGCGGTCATATCGTGATCCGCCGCGCGGACAAAGGCGAAAAGATCGTTACGCTCGACAATAAAGAATTTGTTCTGAACGAAAAAAATCTCGTGATCTGCGACGAAAACAAACCCATTGCGCTTGCCGGCGTCATGGGCGGATTGAACAGTGAAATCAAAGACGATACGAAAGAGATCGTTTTCGAGGCGGCCAAATTTATGCGCGACAATATCCGCAAGACCAGCCGTTCGCTGGGACAGCGTTCCGATTCCTCCGCGAGGTACGAAAAGGGAATAGACGCGTATACTTCCGAAATAGCGATGGACCGCGCGCTGCATCTCATAGACGAACTGAAATGCGGCCGGATTGCCTGCGATCGTTACGACGTTCCGAAACAGGAACTGAAAGAGAAAAAGATCGTTACGAGCGTAAAAAAAGTCAACGGCGTTCTCGGTATCGAAATTCCCGCGGATACGATCAAGGATATTTTGACAAGGCTGCATTTCGGCTGTTCGATCGAAGGCGACGCGCTGAACGTTACCGTACCGCTCTACCGCGACGACGTGGAAAGTTACCAGGATATCGCGGAAGAAGTAATCCGCGAATACGGTTACGACCATATCGTTCCGACGCTCCTCAAAAGCGCGGATATCACCAACGGCGGCCTCAACGAGGCGCAGAAAGACGTAAACAATATAAAGGACTTTTTCTGCAAATGCGGATTTAACGAGATCATCACATATTCTTTCGTTTCCGAAAAGGAATTCTCCCTTTATTCGCTCGAAAAGGAAAACTGCGTGAAGATCGTGAATCCGCTCGGGGAAGAAG
>UQZE01000075.1 GCA_900545325.1 uncultured Eubacteriales bacterium | reverse complement strand
TTGCGCGCAAAAAGAAAACAAGGCCTTGTTTTCTTTTTGCGCGCAAAAAGAAAACAAGGCCTTGTTTTATAACAGTTTAATAAAAAAAGCCGAAATTGTCAAGATATTCGGCTTAAATTATGCATAAATATCGGTTTTAAGTGAAATAATAAAAACTTATGCTTATATTTTCAAAATTTATGCATTAAAGCGCGCGCCATATGAGTATAGCCACCGCGATCACCCCCAGCACGGCGAAAAGTATCCAGCGGATCTTTTTGCTCTGCGCGTCGCTCAGCGGAACATAACCCTTATAGCCGCAACGCGGACATTCCGACTTACGGCTTTCCAATTCCCGACCGCATTTCGGACAGAAAATCTTTTCTTCCTTACTCTTTTCGCGGACGGTGACCGAAAGCTTTTCAGCTTCCGTATTTTCCGTTCGAACAGTTTCCTGCGGCAAGGCGTTTCCGCCCGTACGCTGCGACTCTATTTCTTCGTAAAATTCCTGCAATCTCGCGCGTTTTTCCGCACGCCGTTCCTTCGCGTTCTTTCCGGCCATTATCTTTTCCCCCGTATAAAAGGCTTGCGCGGCGCTTCCGCCGCCTCGCCGAGCACATATTCGAGCGCCGCGGGATAATGGGACAGACATTGGAAAACTATTTCCGCCGTGCCGTGTCTTTTAGGCAGCTTGTCGTAATCGATACCGCGGCTTCTGATATAAATTTTTTCTTCCTTGAATCTTTCGTGATACTCCGAAAACCAGTAAGCCTCTTCTTTTGCAATCCAAAAACGGCCTCGGCGGACGCCCGTTTCGTCGAGCACCGCGCAGTTTACGATAAAATACCAAATCACCGCCAGCAGGCTGGCCAAAAACACCGCACCGACTACGATAGCCGCTATCCGTGATTTTTCCACGGCAACAATAAAATATACGTCTATCGCGAATATTCCGGCATAAGCCAACAGTACGCTTGACGCGAACCACGGGGTGAAATCGTACAACCGCACGCTGTAGCCGTTTTCCAATTTCCACAGCAGGCGCTCCGCGCGTTTTTTCGCGCGTTCCCGCTTTTTTCCGCTCTCTTTTTTAACTTTCACGGGAAATTTCAATTTATCGCTCATGATTTTTTCCTTAAACGGTTTTGTTCCATTATACCGACAATTCCCGCCGTTGTCAAACGCAATTTTGCAGCATATCGCGCGCCCGTCTTTAAGGATTTTACTATCTGCACATTGAATGAACCTTAAATTTTAAATTCCGCGCGATTTCGGACAAAATTAAAAAAGCGGAAATACATTCCGCTTTTACAGCAATTCCCGACAATCGTCCGCCGTATTATAATCGACAAATTTCGCAATGCGTTGCATAAAATACTAAAATGCTATCATGCCGAGGTGTTCGAGAAGAATTTTCAGTCCGATAAGTATAAGCACCGCCCCGCCGAATATTTCCGCTTTTGAAGAAAACCTATTTCCGACCTTGTTTCCGAGAAATACGCCGAACGCAGAAATGGCGAAAGTAACCGCGCCGATGACCGAACAGCCGATCCAGACATTCGTTTCCGTCGCAACGAAAGTGATGCCGACGACAAGCGCATCTATACTCGTTGCAAGGGACATGAGCAAAAGCATTTTAAAATTCAGGGAATCTTTTTTGTCCTCGTCGCCCTTGAACGCCTCCGCTATCATTTTCACTCCGATAAACACAAGCAGAGCGAATGCGATCCAGTGATCGACGGGTTCTATGTACTTTTTGAACTGCACGCTGACGACCCAGCCGATCAACGGCATCAACGCCTGAAACAAGCCGAACATCAACGCGATCAGCAGCAGATGCTTTACGTTGAGTTTTTTCATTTCCAGCCCGCGGCACATTGCGACGGCAAACGCATCCATCGCCAACGCGACGGCCGTACCGCCAAGTTCCAACCAATTCATATCAACGACCTACCGAATATTTTTTTGCGCGAAATTCCGCGCGAATTCTTTTGACAAAAAAGCACGCCGCTTATGTTGCGGCGTTGCTTTTGTATTTCAATTTTTTGGTTTTTCCGACATCATTTCCTTGATGGAATTGCCCGGCGCCACCATGGGGAGAATGAACTCGTCCATGTCTATTTCCGCGTCTATCACGGCGGGGAGATTTTTTGCGAGCGCGCTTTTCAAAGCTTTATCGAACTGTTCTTTGTTTTCCGCCCTGTACCCGTCTATGCCGTAGGCTTCGGCAAGTTTCACGAAATCGGGCCCGCGGTCGAGCGTCGTTTCCGAATAACGCTTGCCGTAGAACATCGTCTGCCATTGCCGCACGTTGCCCAGCGCATGGTTGTCCATGATCACAATGATCACGGGAATGTTGTAATGCTGCAGAGTGCAGAGCTCGTTGCAGTTCATTCTGAAACTGCCGTCGCCCGCAATGGCGATTACGGGATATTCGTCTTTGAGCGCGACTTTTGCGCCCATTGCCGCCCCCGTACCGAATCCCATCGTTCCGAGACCGCCCGAAGTAATAAGCGTTCTCGGCCGCAAATATTTGCCGAACTGCGCCGTCCAAAGCTGGTTCTGCCCTACCTCGGTCGTAATAACGGCTTTATCGTCGGTAAATTCGTATATTTTCTTCAATATATATTCGGGGTTGAGCGGCGCGCTTTCATTATCTTTATGCGGGAAGTCAGCCTTGTATGCGGCGATTTCCTTCAGATACGCGCCGTCGCCGATCGGCTTAATGCGCGCGTTGAGCGCTTTGAGCACTTCCTTTGCGTCGCCCACAAGTTCCTGCGTGATCTTCACGTTCTTGCGGATTTCCGCAGCATCCACGTCGATATGGATGATTTTCGCATTATTGACGAAACGCGCGGTGTCCGAGGTTACTCTGTCGGAAAAGCGCATGCCGACCGCCACAACCACGTCGGCGTTGTTGATGCCGAGATTTGAGGCTTTCGTACCGTGCATGCCGATCATGCCCGTGAATTTTTCCGCCGTGGTCGGGTAGGAACCCAGCCCCATCATTGTGGACGCAACGGGGCAGTTGAGCTTTTCCGCAAATTCGTAAAGCTCTTTGTCCGCGCCGGAGGTTATCACGCCGCCGCCGCTCACCACAAAGGGGCGTTTCGCCGCGTTCAGCATCTCCACGGCCTTTTCGAGATCGCGCTCCGCAGTAAATTTTTTCGGCTTGTATTCGCGCGGCGCCTTGGGCGTATACTCGCACATCTGCGCGGTCGCATCCTTGGTGATGTCTATGAGCACGGGCGCGGGGCGGCCTTCCTTTGCGATGTAAAAGGCCTCGCGCACGGTGTCCGCAAGCTCGCGCACGTCGCTCACGATATAATTGTGTTTTGTAATGGGCATGGTGATGCCCGTGATGTCCACTTCCTGAAACGTATCGCGGCCGAGCAGGTTTTTCGCCACGTTGCACGTGATCGCCACGACGGGAATGGAATCCATATAGGCGGTGGCGATGCCCGTAACGAGGTTGGTCGCGCCCGGGCCGGAAGTCGCGAAGCATACGCCGACCTTGCCCGTCGCCCTGGCGTAACCGTCCGCCGCGTGCGCCGCGCCCTGCTCGTGGGCGGTGAGATAGTGCTTGATCCCGCCGTTCATCTTATAAAGTTCGTCGTAAATATTCAAAATTGTACCGCCCGGGTAACCGAAAACGGTATCTACGCCCTGTTCGACAAGACATTCCAGCAAAATGCGGGCGCCGCTCAACATCTTCGCTTTTTCCATATCCGCTCCTTTATTTTATTTCAGCACAGCGCCCTCGTCCGCCGAGGATACCAGCCGCGCGTAGCGGCTCAGATATCCGCTCGTTTCGTGTACGACGGGCGTAAAACTCTTTCTGCGTTTTTCCAGTTCCTCGTCGCTCACGAGAAGGTTCACGCTGTAATTTTTCATGTCGATGGCGATCTTGTCGCCGTTTTTCACAAGGGCGATCGGCCCGCCGACAGCCGCTTCGGGCGAAACGTGCCCGATCGCCGCGCCGCGCGTAGCGCCCGAAAACCTGCCGTCCGTGATAAGGGCAACCGTCTTATCCAGTCCCATGCCGCAGATGGTGGCCGTAGGCATGAGCATTTCGCGCATGCCGGGGCCGCCCTTCGGCCCTTCATAGCGGATCACGACCACGTCGCCCGCCTTGACCGCACCGCCCGTAATGCCCTTTATCGCCTCTTCCTCGCTGTCGAACACGACCGCCGAGCCCGTATTGACGAGCATTTCCGGCGCGACCGCGCTGCGCTTGACCACGCAGCCGTTCGGCGCGAGGTTACCTTTCAGAATGGCGAGACCGCCCGTCTTTGAATACGGTTCGTTTAGGGGACGGATGACGCTTGCGTCCTTAACGCGCGCAGCCGCAATGTTTTCGCCCACCGTTCTGCCCGTATCCGTAACGAGGTCGGTGTGCAAAAGCCCGCCGTCCGCAAGCTGTTTCATCACCGCGTACACGCCGCCCGCATGATAAAGATCTACCATGAAATGCCTGCCCGCAGGCGCGAGTTTGCAGACGTTAGGCGTCTTTTCGCTGATCTCGTTGATCATGGAAAGGTCTATCTTTACGCCCGCCTCCTTCGCGATCGCGGGGATATGCAGCACGGTGTTGGTGCTGCACCCCAGCGCCATATCCACCGTAAACGCGTTTTCAAAGGCCTTTTCGGTGAGAATATCGCGGGGACGTATGTCTTTTTCCAAAAGTTCCATGATCTTCATGCCCGTAAGCTTGGCAAGCCTGAGCCGTTCGGAATATACCATGGGCACGGTGCCGTTGCCGCCGAGCGCCATGCCGAGCGCCTCGGTAACGCAGTTCATGGAATTCGCCGTGAACATGCCCGCGCACGAACCGCACGTCGGGCAGGCGGCGCTTTCGTATTCGCAGAGTTCTTCCTCCTTGATCCTGCCGCTCTTCACGGCGCCCGCCGCCTCGAACATCTCGGTTACGCTGATGCGTTCGCCCTTGATGAAGCCGTTGAGCATCGGACCGCCCGAACAGACGATGGCGGGAATATTCACGCGCGCCGCCGCCATGAGCATACCCGGCACGATCTTGTCGCAGTTCGGCACGAGCACCATGGCGTCGAATGCGTGCGCCTTGGCGAGGCATTCGATGGAATCGGCGATGAGTTCTCTCGTAACGAGGGAATATTTCATCCCCTCGTGCCCCATAGCGATGCCGTCGCACACGCCGATGGCGGGCACGGTAACGGGATTGCCGCCCGCGAGCCGAACGCCCGCCTTGACGGCCTCCGCTATTTTATTGAGTTCGGTATGGCCGGGAATGATGTCGCTCTGCGCCGAAACGACGCCGATAAGCGGCAGTTTCATCTCCTCGTCGGTAAAGCCGAGCGCCTTCATGAGCGAACGGTGCGCCGCCTTGTCCGGTCCTTTTTTCGCTTTGTCGCTGTTCATTTTCTCACTCCGTCAGATCCTTTCGGCTATAAGGCGCCCCATCTCTTTGGTCCCCACCTTTTTGCAGCCTTCGGAATAAATGTCGCCCGTGCGGTAGCCCTCGTCGAGCACCTTTGTTACGGCGCTTTCTATCGCCTGCGCCTCTTCTTCCAGATCGAAAGAATAGCGGAGCATCATGGCCGCCGAAAGCACGGTAGCGATCGGGTTTGCAAGGTCCTGCCCCGCGATGTCGGGCGCGGAACCGTGAATGGGTTCGTACATGCCGAGCTTGCTTTCCCCCAAGCTCGCGGACGCCAGCATGCCGATCGAGCCCGTGAGCATGCTCGCTTCGTCCGACAGTATGTCGCCGAACATGTTTTCCGTAATGATGACGTCGAACTGGTGCGGATTGCGTATCAGCTGCATGGAGCAGTTGTCCACGTAAAGGAAGTTCACCTCCACTTCGGGATAGTCCTTCGCCACGCGCGCCGTAACCTCCCGCCAGAAACGCGAAGTTTCCAAAATGTTCGCCTTATCGACCACCGTTACCTTTTTTCTGCGCTTCAAGGCGGCGGCAAAGCCGACGCGGAGCACGCGTTCTATCTCTTTCTCGCTGTAACGCAGCGTGTCGAACGCCGCGGTGTTGTTTTCGTTTCTGCCGCGCTCGCCGAAATACAAGCCGCCCGTCAGTTCGCGCACGATAAGTATATCGAGGGAATCGCCGATGATCTCCGGTTTCAACGGGCAGGCGTCCTTCAGCTGCTTGTGAAGCAGAGCGGGGCGCAGGTTGGCGAAGAGCCCCAGCTCGCCGCGCAGCCCCAAAAGCGCCTTTTCGGGGCGGTCGTTGCCGCCCAAATGATCCCATTTCGGACCGCCCACCGCGCCGAGCAGCACGGAGTCGGACTTTTTGCAGGCGTCAACGGTGTCCTGCGGCAGGGGACAGCCGTAAGTATCTATGGCGACGCCGCCCGCCGCCTTTTCCGTAAAATTGAAAACGTGCCCGTATTTTTTGCCGACGGCGTTCAGAACGTTTACCGCCTCGCCGATAACGTCCGGCCCTATCCCGTCGCCGGGGACGGTTACGATATTGAAATTCATAGCGACCTCCTTATTTCTTGTTTTTCGCGTTGATGTACGGGATCAGTCCGCCCGCCTTGATGATATTCTGCATGAATTCGGGGTACGGTTCGCCCTGAAAGGTCTTCCCCGTGGTTTCGTTTGTGATTAAGCCCGTATCGAAATCGACGGACACGGTATCCCCCGCCTTGATGCCCTTGACGGCCTCCTCGCACTCGATGATCGGCAGGCCGATATTGATGGAGTTGCGGTAGAAGATGCGCGCGAACGTGGAGGCGATAACGCAGCTTATTCCCGAAGCCTTGATGGCGATGGGCGCGTGTTCTCTCGAAGAGCCGCAGCCGAAGTTCTTGTCCGCGACGATGATATCGCCCGCCTGCACGTTATTGACGAAATCCTTGTCGATATCCTCCATGCAATGTTTGGCGAGTTCGGACGGAACGGAGGTATTCAGATACCTCGCGGGTATGATGACGTCGGTATCGACGTTGTCTTTATAACGGAATACTTTGCCTTGTGCTTTCATTGCGAAACCTCCTTAAAGTTCTTCGGGCGAAGAAATCCTGCCCGTAACCGCGCTCGCCGCCGCCACCGCGGGGCTGGCGAGATATACTTCCGATTCGACGTGTCCCATGCGGCCGACGAAATTTCTGTTGGTCGTGGATACGGCGCGCTCGCCCTTGGCGAGAATGCCGAGATGCCCGCCCAGACACGGCCCGCAGGTCGGGAACGAAAAGATGGCGCCCGCGTCGATAAAGATATCGACGAGCCCTTCCTTCACCGCCTGCTTGTAAATTTTCTGCGTGCCGGGTATGATGATGGTGCGCACGCCCTTTTTCACGTGCCGCCCTTTCAGAATGGACGCCGCCACGCGGAGATCGGAAATGCGCCCGTTCGTGCACGAGCCGATGACTACCTGGTCTACGGGCACGTCGCCCACTTCGTCTATCGTGCGGGTATTGTCGGGCAGGTGCGGGAAAGCGACCGTTTCCTTCACTTCGGAAAGGTTTATTTCGTACACCGCGTCGTACACCGCGTCCTCGTCCGCCCGATACGCCGCGAATTCCCTGTTTGAATGTTCCTTGATATATTCTATCGTCTTTTCGTCCACTTCGAAGATGCCGTTTTTCGCGCCCGCCTCGATCGCCATGTTCGCCATGCAGAGCCGATCGTCCATCGAGAGCGATTTCATCCCCGGCCCGCCGAATTCCATGCTCTTATAGAGCGCGCCGTCCACGCCGATCATGCCGATGATGTGCAGAATGACGTCCTTGCCGCTCACCCAGCCCGTCAGTTCGCCCGTCAGGTTGAAACGGATGGCTCCGGGAACCTTGAACCACGCCTTGCCCGTGGCCATGCCCGCCGCCATATCCGTGCTGCCCACGCCCGTCGAGAACGCGCCGAGCGCGCCGTAGGTGCAGGTGTGCGAGTCCGCGCCGATCACGAGATCGCCCGCGACCACCAAGCCCTTTTCGGGAATCAGCGCGTGTTCTATGCCCACCTCGCCTATCTCGAAATAGTTGGTGATATCCATTTTTTTGGCGAATTCGCGGATATACTTGCATTGCTCCGCCGCCTTGATGTCCTTGTTCGGGGTAAAGTGATCGGGCACGATCGCGACCTTGTCCTTATCGAAGACCTTATCCGTGCCGAATTTCTGAAATTCCGTAACCGCGACGGGCGAGGTGATGTCGTTGCCGAGCACCAAGTCGACGTCCGCTTCGATAAGCTGCCCCGCTTTCACTTCGGAAAGTCCCGCATGCCGCGCCAGAATTTTCTGCGTCATTGTCATTCCCATTTTTCAAATCCTCCTTTTATTCCGCGTTTTCTTCGTCTTTTATGAGTTTGTATTCGAGCGCGTCCACGAGGGCGGTCAAACTGGCTTCTATGATGTCCCTCGAAACGCCCACCGTCGTCCAGACGTCCTTTTTGTCGCTGCATTCCACGAGCACGCGCGTTACCGCAGAGCTCGTTTCCCTGCTGTCCAGAATTCTGACCTTGTAGTCGGTCAGCGCAAATTCTTTGAGCGAGGGATAAAACCTTTCGAGCGCCTTTCTCAGCGCCACGTCCAGCGCGTTCACGGGGCCGTTGCCCTCCGCGCCCGTGATCTCCGAACTGCCGTTCACGCAGACCTTGACGATCGCCGCCGCAGGCGCGAAATCCTCTCCCGCGCGCTGTTCGCCGATGGTCTTGAACTTTTCGATGGAAAAGTAAGGCTTGTACGCGCCCAGCTGTTTTCTGACCAGCAGTTCGAAAGAGGCGTCCGCGCCCTCGAACTGATAGCCCTTGTATTCCATTTCCTTGATCTTTTCGATAATTTTCGCCGTAACGGGGTCGTCTTTTTTTACAGACGGGTCTACTTTTTGTATCTTGCCGAGCACCGTGCTGCGCCCCGCGACCTCGCTCATCAGAAAGCGGCGTTCGTTGCCCACTTCTTCGGGGGAAACGTGCTCGAAGGAGCGGCTCGATTTGTTCACGCCGTCGATATGCATTCCCGCCTTGTGGGTAAACGCCGATTTGCCGACGTACGGCATGCCGCGGTTCAGCCGCACGTTGGAAATTTCCGCTACGCGCCGCGCGATCTCCGTCAGATTTTTAAGGTCGCCCGCCACGCAGGCAACGCCGCATTTCAGCTGCAGATCCGGTATGATGGCGGAAAGGTTGGCGTTTCCGCAGCGTTCGCCGTAGCCGACGAGCGTGCCCTGCACGTGCTCCGCCCCCGCGAGAACGGCTTCCACGGAATTCGCCACGCCGCAGCCCGTATCGTCGTGCGCATGCACGCCGACGGGGCAGGAGATCGCCGCTTTCACCGCCCTGACGGCCTCGGCGATCTCGCTCGGGAAACACCCGCCGTTCGTATCGCAGAGCGACACGACGTCCGCGCCCGCGGCGGCCGCAGCCCGCACCGTCTGCAGGGCGTATTCCCTGTTGTTTTTATATCCGTCGAAAAAATGTTCCGCGTCGTAGACGACCGTTTTGCCCAAAGCCTTGAGATAGGCCACGGACTCGCCGATCATGGCGAGGTTTTCCTCTTTCGTCGCCTTCAGTATGTCCGTTACGTGGAAGTCCCAGGACTTTCCGAAAATGCTCACGGCTTCGGTGCCGGCCGCCGCGAGGGCGTTCAGGTTTGCGTCCTCCGCGCACTTCGCGTTCTTGCGCCGCGTGGAACCGAACGCGGTGAGCACGGCGTTTTTCAGTTTCAGCCCCGCCGCCGCTTTGAAAAATTCTATATCCTTCGGGTTGGAAAAGGGGTTGCCCGCTTCGATAAAGGAAACGCCCAGCTCGTCGAGCGCCAGACAGATATTTATTTTATCGCTCACCGAAAAGGATATTCCCTCCGCCTGCGCGCCGTCGCGCAAAGTGGAATCGAGTATGGTAATCTTTTTCATGCGCCGCCACCGTCCACGAGATTTTTATCGTGTATCATGTTGTTGACCGCCGCGACGTATGCCCGCACCGCCGCTTCCACGATAAGATCGGAAG
>UQZE01000074.1 GCA_900545325.1 uncultured Eubacteriales bacterium | reverse complement strand
TTTTTTCGCCGCCGCGCACAGAGCTTTCGGCGAGCGTTCTCGCCTGTTCGACGGCGCGTTCGAAGCGGGTAACGTAATTGTCCTCCGCGCGCATGTCCGCGGAAGCGTCGATAATGACGATTTTTTCATCCGTATCGGCGGCACCCGACCGCAGCATCGGCGTGGCGATAATGAACGCGCAAAGCACGATAATGAGAATCTGGCAGATGACGATGAGCACGTTTCTGAGCGCGCTGGCCGGAACCTGCTTTTTCCTGTATTTCAAACTTTCCTTCCAGATATAGGAAGAAGGTATCACTTTATTTTGATAACTCGGCTTGATCAGGTAGATCGCAAGCAGCGCCAAAAGCCCGATCAGCGCGAGAAAACCCAAGGGGATTAAAAATATCATACCAGTAAACCAACTTTCATCAATTCTTGGAAAATAGCCTTCCGTATCGGGATTTCCGTGCTCAGGCTCACGAAACCGACGCCGCGCGCGGCGCAGAATTCCCTGATGTCTTCCCTGATGGCGCGGCAGGCCCTGTCATACGCCTTCTGCAGGGCACCCGTTACCCGCATGCGCATGTTTTTGCCGTCGAAGAGGTCTTCCGCCTCCGAATCGATCAGATGCATGCGGCCGGTATAGGAGGGCGAAACCTCTTCTTTCGCCAGCACCTGCACGACAAGCGCCTGCCTGCCGTTGAAACAGAACAGATCGACGGCCTTTTTCCAGTCGTTGTCGGTGAGGAAATCGGAAACGATCACCGAAAGCCCGTTCCGTTTCCCGCCGTCCCGCTCGTTCAGCACGGCTTCGGAAATGAAACTGTCGCCCGAAAATTCCTGCGCGTCGAGCGTCTGCAACGCGCGGAAAAAAGCGCTTTTTCCGACGATGACGCCCGTGTTGTTTTCTATCCTTTCGTTGCGTATAAATTTAAAGGAAACGCGGTCCGTATTGTGCACCGCGAGAAACCCCAGCCCCGCCGCTAGCGCAACGACGTACTGTCCCTTGGCGGGAATGACCTTTCCCATGGAAGCCGAACAGTCTATGTAGATATCGACCTGCATCTGCCGTTCGTCCGTAAACAGCTTGAGAAAATATTTTTCGAAACGGCTGTACAGATTCCAGTCTATCCTTCGGATGTCGTCCCCGAGCATGTATTCGCGGTAATCGGCGAATTCGACGGTCTGCCCGTACGATTTCGTCAGGTGCTTGCCGCCGAAATATCCCGTCAGCTCCTTTTTCAGCTGCAGCGCCTGCGTTTCCAGAATACTGAAAAATTCGTCGTTCAGATAGGGGTTTTTCATTTTTTCTTCTTTGCCTTATCGTCTTTGAGTTCGGAAAGTATGCGTTTTATCACCCCGTCCGCGTCCACACGGTCGGATATCGCTTCGAAATTCAGTTTGATGCGGTGGCGCAGGACAGGCAGCGCGAGCTCGTCTATATCCTCGTAGGACACGTTGAAACGTCCCGCGAGCATCGCCTTTACCTTCGCCGCAGAGATCAGCGCCTGTCCCGCGCGCGGGCTGGCGCCGTTGCGCACGTATTTTTTAGAAGTTTCCGCCGCACATTCCCCTTCGGGATGCGTCGCGAGGCAAAGCTGCATCGCGTAGCGCAGCACGCTTTCCGCCACGGGGATCTCGTTCGCCGTAGCGCGCATTTCGAGCAGCTGCGCCGCGCTGCAAACAGGATCGGCCACTTCCGCCATGGTCTTCTGCGTCATCTTCACGATATCGAGCAGTTCTTCCAGGCCGGGGTTTGGCACGAGTATCTTGAACATAAATCTGTCCATCTGCGCTTCGGGCAGCGGATAAGTGCCGTCCTGTTCGATGGGGTTCTGCGTCGCCAGCACGAAAAACGGTTCCGCGAGAGGGCGCGATTCGCCCATGACCGTAACCGTGTGTTCCTGCATAGCTTCGAGCAGAGCCGACTGCGTTTTCGGCGTGGCGCGGTTGATCTCGTCCGCTAAAATAATATTGCTGAAAACAGGTCCTTCCTGAAACTGAAACCGGGAATTACCCTTTTCGTCCTTGACGATAATGTTTGTGCCCGTTACGTCCGCGGGCATGAGGTCGGGGGTGAACTGTATTCTCGAAAAAGGCAGATTGAATACCCTGCCCAGCGTGCGCACCAGCCTCGTTTTTCCCACGCCGGGCACGCCCTCCAAAAGCACGTTTCCGCCCGCGATCATCGCGATGACCGCGCCCTCGACCACTTCTTTTTGCCCGACGATATCTCTCGAAATCTGTTCGAAAATGTTCTTTGCCGTCTGAGTGAATTCCCGTACGCTTTGCTCCGTTGCCATTTTATATTCTCCTTCTTTGATGTTTTCCGTTACAAGATCACGCCGAAATACGCCTCTATGATCTGCCGCAGCTCTTCGGGGACCACGCCGCCCGATTCCAGAATGGCGAGAGCGTCCTCATAATATTTCTCGTACACATCCCTGTAATACGTGTTGCCGTCGATCACCTGGTTGTGATCTTCGTACTTGCCCGCTACGCCGAGATTGCCCGGCATTTCGAAATCTTCGCCCTCCATCTGCCCCATATCGAAATCGTCGTCGGGCATTTCGTCGCCCGGTTCGGGGATTTTCAGAAATTCCGCGGTTACCTGCATGGAAACGGCAACCTCCGTATCGGTGCGCGCGGGGGTTGCCACGCCGTCCGACCACTTATCGAACACGTACCCGTCGTCCGCGACGGCCATCACTTCGCTGCCGTCTTCCCCCGCGGCCAGCAACTGGTAGATATTGCCCGTGACGAAACCGCCCTCCGCCGCCTCATAGGAAAGCTCCACGTACTGCGGCGGCTCCGTTCCCTCCACGATCTCGTCGAAGGAGGGCGCGGCGCCCGCCATGCTCAGCGCCGTATACGCAGTGGCGAATACCGAAACCGCCGCGACGGATACCGCCAGCGCAACGTTTCGGCCGAGAACGGAAATTTTCAGGTGTTTGTTTTGAAAGCTTTTAAGCGCCGCTTTCGCGTCCTCGCGCTGGCGCATAGCGATATACGAATCGTCGTTTTCCAGCTCGACCATCGTGATGAGCCGCTCTTCCAGTCCGAGTTTATCCACCCGTTCCGCGACCGAACGCGCCGTCGGGCGGTATTTTTTGAAATAAAGGGCGGCAGTCGTCGCCGCGACGATGAGAACGCACGTAAGCGCGGATACCCATACGAGATCCACCGCCGTAACGAACAGCACCGCCACGAAGATCAGGTTGACGGCGAATCCGGATACCGCGCCCCACAGCAGGGCTTTCAAAAAGCCTTCCGCCGCCAGCTTGCGCCTGTATTTTTTGAAAATCGATCTCACTTCTTCCATAATATCGCTCCTTTTAATTTTTACCCATGACCAGCGTGGGACGCACGCCGGCGGGAATATTGCCTATATTGAAATCGGATATAAGCACGTATTCGTTCAGCATGGAAATATCCGAAGAATAATCCTCCGTCAAGACGACGGATAAAATTTCACCGTCCGCCACCGCGGGGACGTCGTAGGTGAAAGTCAGCGTCTTGCCGTTTTTGACGAACGCGCCGCTTATTTCCCCCGTGCAGTCGCTCGACGCGATCGTTAAGGAAAACTCGCCTTCGCTGCCGTCTTCCGCGCTGTGGTTCAGTTCCAGCACCTGCGCGCTGTAACCGCTTTCGCCGCGCGCCGCACCCCAGAACGCCCTGCCGCTGTTGGTAACGGCGGTCTTGGGGATTTCAAAGTAGGTCAGTCCGGGGTTGGAGCCGTCGGTCTTGTCGTCGGGAGTATCGGACATGCCCAGCACGATCTGCCCGCGGAAAGAACCGTCCGCGATCTCCGCGTGAAAGGAATGTTCCTTCCCCTCCGCGGAATAGTCGATGTCGAGAACTTCGTTTTCCAGCGTATACGTCCCCTCGTACAGCCCCGAACTCGAACCGCCCATCAGCCCGCCGTAGAACGCATAGCGGATTTGCGCCTTTCCGTCCGTATAGAGGTTAATGAGATGCCCGCCGTATATGGTGCCCATAATGCCCACTTCCTTTGTGTAGGAACCCACGAACGTGCGGGCGATGGTGCTTTCTTCTTCGCGGTTCTTTTCGGCCGCGCCGTCTACGGGCGCGGAAAGTTTGTATCCGCACGCCGACAGAAAGAGCGCGGCGAACGCCACCGCCAAAAAACAGCTGATTTTTTTCAACATATCATATCTCCGTTGCACGAATTATCTTTCCGTTACGATGCGGAAAGTCAGCTGCGTTTCCATGCCGCCCGTCGGAATGCTGCCGACCGACTGCACGCAGCCGTTGCAGAGGATGCGGAAGGACATTTCTCCGCCGTCATAGTCAAATTTAAGATAACCGTCGAAAATCCTCCATTCCCCTTCGTTCACCACGCCCTCTTCCTTGACCTCCGATTTGCGGCGGAAGTAGACGTAACTCCCGTCCTCTTCCAGCGTCAGGTCGAATTCAAACGTCTGATCCATAGCTTCGACGTCTATTCTGCAATAATACGCGCCCGCCGCCGTACACGGGGCGAACTCCGCCGAAATCTTTTCTCCGCCGACAAGAATATCCGAGGACGCCAGCCCGCCCGACAAAGACGCGAGCGTTATGCGTTTCATGCCGCCGTTCTCGGGATAGTACAGTCCCACGGCGCTTTCCGTTTCGGCGTAAACGCCCGCACAGGCGGAATCGGCCGCCAGCGTGCCGCCGTCGATGCGGTAATAAGAAAACGTTCCGTCCGCGTACAAATCCAGCCGCAGCGACCGCGCGCCGCCGAGCGGAGCCTGATAGACGCTGTCCGACCGCGCGCTCCCGACCGCGCCGCTCACCACGAGCACGATCTCGTCGCCGTACACCCTGCCGTCGGGCCCGGCCTCCGCGCTCTTCGCAGTGAGAACGGCCGCGCCCGCGGATTTCGCGGTTACGTTGCCCGCGCCGTCGATCTCCGCCACCGCGTCGTCGGACGAGGAATACACCAAAGAAATGTCGTTTTTCGTTTCGCATTGCAGGGCAAACGTTTCGTTTTCCTTTTTGAACAGCGTGCGACGGACTTCCTTTTTCTCCGTATCGGGCCCGTCGTAGGTTATCTCTTCCGCCTCGTTGACGATCTTAACGTATTCGGGCGGAACTACGGTAACGGCGCAGGAGGCCTCATGCCCCTGATAGGAAGCGCCGATCACCGTTTCGCCCTCCTTTCTCGCCGTAACCGTTCCGTCCTTGACGGAGGCGACCGCGGGATTGGAGGACACCCACGTTACGCGTTCGGAAACGGGCTCGCCGTCTTCGAGCAGACTGAGCGTTGCCGTTTCGCCCTCGGGCAGTTCCAACGCTGCGGCGCTCATGGTATACGCGGGCTCCTCCGCCACCTGCACGTTGCAGGGATAGCTCTTCCCCTGATAGGCGGCCGTGATCACGCAGGAGCCCGAACCGACGGCCGTAACGAGGCCCGTCGTCCTTTCGACCGAGGCCACCTCGCTTTTGGAAGAAAACCAGGTAACGCCCTCGGAAATCGGTTCGCCGTCCTGCAGCAGTTCGAGCACTTTGCGCTCCCCTATCTCCAGCGACAGGGAATCCCGATTGAGTTTCACTTCTTTTGTCTGCGCGCCCTTTCCGCCGCACGCGCCCAGAGCGAACACGGCCAGCGCAAGCGCCGCGCAGACGGCAATTTTACAGAGTTTCAAAATCAAACCTCGCTGTTATTCTTTCTTACCCGACAGAACCTGCCGCACCGTAAGGAGCGGCAGGTCGCCGTATGTTTCAGTTCTCTTCGGACTTGAACACGTACTTTTCGTACCCCTCTTTATCGGAATCGGTCTTTACGAGTTCCTCCGTAAAATAAGTCGCCGAGGCGGGGATCGCAAGCCCTTGCTTGACGTAAAAGGCTTCCGTCGCTTCGCCCATATCGGTCGGCGCGGACGAGGTAAACAGGTTGAGGAACGCCTGGCTGTCTATCATAAAGTTCTTCACGCCGTAATATTCGTAATAACCGTATCCGTCTTCGCCGTATTTGTACTCGTAGTAACTCGTCCACACGGACGAACCAACGGCAGATACGTTTTCCGCAATGCGCACCGTATTCGTTTTCATAGCGTAAACCATGGCGTAATCGCCGATTTCCGTTACCGTTGCGGGAATTTCAAACAAATCCGTTTCCTTACCCACGGCGTACTGTATGAGTTTGGTTACGTTTTTATTGTAAAGATCGCCGTTTACCGCCTTAAAGTTTTCGTTCTCTCCGCTGATGTCGATCGACTGCAATTTACTGCAATAAGCAAACACCCGCGAACCGAAATTTTTCAGATTTTTCGGAAGTTCGACCGTCGCGAGATCGGAACAGCCGCTGAACGCGCTGTTTCCGATAGAAGTTACGCTGTCGGGTATCGAAAAGAAATACGGATGCCTCGTCTATGCCGTAACGCACGAATTTACTCCGTTCGGCGAATGCTACTCCTTCCTCATCGTATCGGACTATCCCGAAGAATGGGACGACTTAATGAACGATGACGGGAACAGACACTGCGTTTACGCCTATGTCTGGAACAAAGACGACGAATGGTGTTCGGAGTTCGGCGACATAATCGTGCAGAGCTTCGGCGGCGGTATCAGAAGAGTTGCGTGAGGTGAAAGATGAAAGTATATCTTGTAAAACTCGATTGGTCCACCGAAGACAGCAACGACATAGAATTGTTCGTTTGCGGCACTTATGACAAGGCTTACGAAAAGTTCAAGGAACTTATCGCAAACGAAATGAACCCGGACAACTCGTGGGTTGGCGAACTCGAATGGGAAAACGGCGTTCCGAAAGACGACAAAATCGAACTCGACTTTCTGGATCGCCGCAACGATACCGATGAAACCGAATGCTATTGGATGATCACCGATACTTGGGATTACGGCGTCCGTACCTATATCTCTATCGAAATAAAGGAGGTCTTATGAAACATACAAACGAAGTACAAGCCATCCTGACGGCGATATTCGCCATCAACAGAACGAGCGAACACGAGGACAAGGACATAACACTTGTCCTCGATTACGCTTTCAGGCGACTTTTCGGCGCGAATACAAATCTGCTCATCCTCTCCTGTATAGGAAAGGCAAAGGAGCAGATGATGCCCGAAGTCATGCAACTGCTCGAAAGCTGTACGCAATACAAAACATAATTGGAGGAATACAAGAAATGAAACCGTTCAAAACGCAGGCACATATCCACTCCCTTGATGGGCAAATGGATGAGATAACAGTCTTGGAAGAACTCGGAAACAACAGCTATTTAGTGGACTATCGCGGGGTAAAATGCTCCGCGATTTTTAATCCCTTCAACTGCACCTACTACGCAGACGACATTTACGGGAGGACAGACAATGAATAACATTCAGAAACTTGCCGCAAACGGCAACAAAAATCATCGCATCTTTGCAGCAACGGTCGTAGACCTTATGAACTCGCAAGGTTTTTACGGACGGCTATATCGCTCTGTCAATGAGATGGACGGCGACCGTTATAAGCAACTCTATGACCTCATCGGAAAGCAGGATTTCAAAGATCCGCTCGATGTCGTGCTTTGGCTGGAATGCTGAAAGGAGGCTTACGCAATGAAAATCATCTTCTATTACTACAACTCGACGGGAACGCTCTTCCTGTCTTACAGCGACGGGAACGGCGGTTATACCGACCATGCCTATGTATTCTACTCTCTTCGGGAAGCAATACAGCAATTCCGCCGCGAATACGGATTGCAGCGCAAGCATATCCGCGTCATCAAACTTTACTAAGGAGGTCTACCAAAATGGCTAAAATCACAGAACTCAAAAAGTATCTCGGATATGAATTTTCTTCCGGGAGTTACACCGGCGAGGACTACAAGTCCTTTCAGACAAAGTACATCAACTATCTGAAAGCTGTATGCCGCGAAAATCATTGGCAACTCGTCAATGTCGGACGAAACCATTACTGTTTCTCCGCCTTTATAAAGAGCGCGGAAAACAAGTGCGTGTACATATCCATTTCGGATGTCAGGTACTTCACGAACGAATGGTTCAGCCATATCCTCATCCGCACGGCAAAAAACGAGCAAGACTACCGAGGCGGTTTCAACCACTATACCACGCTTGAAAACCTCGATAGCAAAGCAGCCGAACTGCTTGAAGACTTACCCTTTTAAGGAGGCTCGAAATGAAATCCGTAATCTGGGATCTCTACCACGGCAATATATGCGGCAGGGATATCAAAGTCCCTCTTAAAGACCGCAAAGAAGAGTTCGCCGTGTATGACAAATTAAAGGCTACCCTCTCGGAAGAGAGCAACGCCCTCTTTGAGGAATTTCTCGAACTTTCCTCCGAAAGTCAAGACGCAGCCATGCTTATGACTTACAAACGCGGCGTAGCGTTCGGGCTGTTGCTTGCCTTCGAATCGTTTGAACAAGGAGATGAATTATGAAACAACTGAATTTGGAAGCAAAAACCAAAGAACAACAGCGTATCAAAGCCTATCTCGAAGAAAACGCCTCGGATATCCTTGCAGGGAAAATCAACAACGGCGTTCTCATCAAGAAAGACGGCAAGATCCTGCTCAACCGCAAAACGCTGGACGGCTTTATGTCCTTTGCGACCGAAGAAGCGAGAAAGCAAGCCGAAAAAGGCGCGAGATACGCTATGGTCGAAGACGATGTCGTGTTCGGCTGGGCTGTCCACTATTTCGAAGAGGACAGCATCGAAGGCACGCTCTTTAACGAGGACGGCTCCGAATACAAGACGCAGCCCAAACCGGCGGCAAAGGCGCCGACGGTAAAAGCGCAGCCCAAGCCGCAGATGTCCATGTTCGACCTTATGGGCGAAGACCTCGAAGGCAAACCCGAAGAAGAAAAGCCCGAAGAGGACGAGGATACTATGCCGTCCGATGAAGAGATACAGGAGATCATGGCGGAAATCGCCGAGGAAGAAAAGGCTGAACAGCAAAAGCCCTCTACCTCTCCCATGTATCGGAAGTATCTGGAGGTGCAAAACAGGTATCCGCAAGCAATTATCGCCATGCGCTTGGGCGACTTTTATGAAGTGTTCGGCAAGAATGCAGAAGTGCTTGCAAATGAATTGCCCCTTACTCTTACGGGCAGAGATTGCGGACTTGAAAGCCGCGTGCCGATGGTCGGTTTTCCGTATCACACTGCGGAGATGTACTTCGGCAAAATCTTGAGCAACGGGCATACGCTCGTTGTCATGGAAAACGACGACAAAGTGCGCGAACTGCCTTCTGCGCAAGGCGTTGACCTCGAAACGGGCGAGATACTCTCCGAAGAAGAGATGCGCGAATTTGACGGCGACATCCAAGAGCCGAAAGACCTTGACGATGACATTGATACTTCCGCCTTCGACAAAGACGCACTCTGCAAGCTGGACGAAATGTTCGGCGACAAACTTACTTTGAGGTGAAAACTATGACGGAAAAAGATATCAGACCTATCCCGAAAAACATCCTGAAACGGATACGGAAACTTGACGGCAAATACTATCCAAGCCCTGACGGTCATGTGCGCTGCTACGCCTACCTGACCACTTGGAAAAACGAGCTTGTGAAAGTCACCGTCGCCGTAAAGCACCGCTACAAAAAGTGGTACTGCAAACAGGTCGCCGTTCACGGTCTGGACTCGGATAAGTGCTTCGTGAAGGACATGGAGTATTGCTACTGCGCCGGCATGGGATTCCGCTTCGGCTGGTACGAAGAAGGTTTGCAAAAGTACCAGCAATGGTACGAACGCGGCTGGTGCTGGGCGTATGACAAATACTATGATCCCTTTGCGGAGATCGTAAATCCGCACTTCATAGACCGCTTGCCGGAGTTCAGCTATTCCGCGTATAAAATGTATCAGGGATGCAATATTTTCAAGTATTTACGGCTCTACCGACAATATCCGCAGCTCGAAATGCTGATGAAGCTCGGCTTTTCACGGATTGCGTTGAGCAAGATAATACTCAAACGCTGCGGCACGGACAAAGCCTTCTGCAAGTGGCTTACTATACCATTGATGATTTTCGGAAGATATGAGCAAAATACTCGCATCCTTAAATG
>UQZE01000073.1 GCA_900545325.1 uncultured Eubacteriales bacterium | reverse complement strand
GGCTGGCGGGCACGTCGAACGCCCCTACCCGCCGCGGCCTGCCCGTGGCGGCGCCGTATTCGCCGCCCGCTTTTCTGAGCGCCTCCGCCTTTTCGCCGAAGTACTCGGCTGTGAACGGCCCTTCGCCCACGCAGGTGGAATACGCCTTCATGATGCCGATGGAAAGGTCTAATTTATGATTTGGCACGCCCGCGCCGATGGGCGCGTACGCCGCAATGGTGTTGGAGGAGGAAGTGTAGGGATAAATCCCGAAGTCGATGTCCCGCAGGGCGCCGAGCTGCGCCTCGAACATGATCTTTTTGCCGTTCTTCGCGGCGTTATCGAGATACAGCCCCGTATCGCAGATATACGGCAGGAATTTTTTTCCGTATTCTTCGAGATAATCCATCATGTCCTCCACGGTTACGGGCTGCGCGCCGTACACGCCCGTGATCGTGAGATTTTTCCATTCCACGATGTCTTTCAGGCGTTCCCTCAGCAAATCCTTATGGAAAAGTTCGCCCATGCGGATGGCTTTTTTCAGATATTTGTCGCCGTAGATCGGCGCGATGCCGCGCTTTGTGGAACCGTATTTCTTATCTTTGAGCCTCTCCTCTTCCAGACAGTCCTGCATCACGTTATACGGCATGCAGACGACCGCCGAAGAACTTATTTTCAGATTTTCGGGAGTAACGGCGATACCCGCCGCCTCCAGCCTGCCGATCTCGCCGTAAAGGTGCTTGATATCGATGACCATGCCGTTGCCCATGACGTTGACAACGCCGTCGCGCAGAATGCCGCTCGGCAGCAGGTTCAGAATGAATTTTCCCTTTTCGTTGATGACCGTATGCCCCGCGTTGTTACCGCCCTGATAGCGCACGACCACGTCGTATTCCGAAGAAAGCAGATCGACCATACGGCCTTTGCCCTCGTCGCCCCAGTTGATACCGCAAATCGACGTCAACATATTTCCCTTTTCTCCTTTTCCTTATTCGCAAACGCGTATATTTTAACAGGTATGAAAACTTTTGTCAAGGCCGGAACCTTTCGTTTTATTTATACCCCCCGTCGGACGGGCCGTCCTGCGGCTCCTCCCCGTCGGGCGTTTGCGGCATTTCGTCCTCAGGGCGTTCGCAGGCGGTCAGCTTATCGAACTTTTCATGCCCGATTTTCAGCGCGGCATATAAAATATACGTGCCGACGAGCACGCCTATGACCAGCGTAAGGATCACCGTGGGCAAATTGACGATATCCCCCGCGCCCAGCTCCTCCACGAGCAGTCCGCCCGCGTTGAAGATAAAGTGCAGGGATATCGGCACGAACAGGCTTTCGGTGATGAGCAGCGCCACGGCGCACATCGCCCCGATGAGAAAGCTGTAGCCGATCTGCAGCGCGACCGAACCGATACCCGCGCCGCCGAGCAGGTTGACGAGGTGCACCGCGCCGAAAAACGCGCTCGACAGCGCGACCGACCAAAATACGGCGCGTTTTTTTCCTTTCAGCTTGAAATAGCAGAGCGGAAAGATTATGCCGCGGAAGGCGATCTCCTCGAACGCCGTGATGAAAAAGGTCTGCGCCAGGTAAAGCGCGATCAGCCCCGCAGAGGCGTCCACCCGCGCCTGCCCCGTCGCCAGCGCCACGATGGGAAAATTATTGATCACCACGAGATAGCACGGCAGTACGGCCCAGAATTTTTTCATTCTGAACGTCAGCGTCCTCTGCAGTTTATAGGTATAGAGAAAGTAAAGCATAACCGCGCAGAAGATCACGCGGAAAGCCGCCGTAAAGATATAGCGGTTCGCGTCGTTGTATTCCAGTCCGAACAGCTTTATGGTGTCCTTGATCGGAAAGGAGGCGAAACCGATCACCAGCAGTAAAACGATTATAATGTTGGAAACGGGGGCGCGTTCGGCGTCCTTTCTCAGGCTTTTCATAGAAAACCGCCGTCCACGCCGAGCAGCTGGCCCGTGATGAAGGAGGCGTTTTCGCCCGCGAGAAAGCAGACGGCGGCCGCGACTTCTTCCGCGCTGCCCAGCCGTCCCAGCGCCGCGCCGTCCGCCAGCCCGCCGAGAACTTCGGGAGAGAGAGAGCCGTTCATATCCGTAGAGATCACGCCGGGGCAAACGCAGTTGACGCGCACCCCCGACGGACCGAGTTCCTTTGCCAGAGCCTTGGTAAAGCCGACGAGCGCCGATTTGGACGCCGAATACGCGACCTCGCACGAAGCGCCCGCAACGCCCCACATCGAGGAAACGTTGACGATACTTCCCGCCTTGCGCGAAATCATATACGGCAGGGCGCGCTTGCTCGTAAGAAAAGCGCTCTTCACGTTGACGGCGAAAACGCCGTCCCATTCCCGCTCGGCGGTTTCGTCCAGCGTTTTGATGAGGCTGACGCCCGCGTTGTTGACGAGCACGTCCACCCCCTTCACCCGCTTTTCTATTTCGATAAACAGCCTTTCCACCTCGTCCGAACGCGAAACGTCGGCTTTGAGCGCAAACGCCGAAAGCCCCCGCGCACGGAGTTCCTCCTCCAGCGCGAAGGCTTCTTTTTCGGAAGTATTGTAATCGATAAACACGCGGCAACCCTTTTCCGCAAAGAGGACGGCGCACGCCCTGCCTATGCCTTTGGCTCCGCCCGTGATGAGTACGTTTTTCATTGACACGCTCCCCGTCCGCGGCGCAAAAACGCCCGTTGCGCCGCAGTCCGCCTTGAAAAAGAACATCCGCTTTCGCCTAAGGGCAAAAGTTTCTTTTTCTTCCTGCCTCGCACGCAACCCGCCGCAGTCCGCCTTGAAAAAGAACATCCGCTTTCGCCCAAGGGCAAAAGCGGATTGCTCGCAAAGGATTAACCCTTGACTCTTTCCATATATTCGCCCGTGCGCGTGTCGATGCGGATCAGTTCGCCTTCGTTTACGAACATCGGCACCTGGATTTTCGCGCCCGTTTCCAAAATGGCGTCCTTGGTGGCGTTGGTCGCCGTATTGCCCTTGACCGAGGGGTCGGCCTGCGTTACGCGGAGCACGACGAAGTTTTCGCATTCCACCGAGAACGGCACGCCCTTATAGGACTTAACTGTAACTTTGTCGTTTTCCTTGATATACTGCAGCGCGTCCTCCACCTGCTCGTAGTTGAGCGGGGTGAGGTTGAACTCGTCGTCCATAAAATAATACAGTTCGCCGTCGGTATAAGAATACGTCATGAACTTGGTTTCGATGTGCGCTTCCTGCACCTTTTCGGTGGGGTTCCACGTCTTTTCCAAAACCGCGCCCGTTACGACGTTCTTCATCTTCGTCCTCACGAACGCCGCACCCTTGCCGGGCTTGACGTGCTGGAATTCCACGATGGTGAAAATTCCGCTCTCGTATTCGAAAGTTACGCCTTTTCTGAAATCGCCTGCCGTGATCATAGTAAATAATTCTCCTTAATTTATCAAAATTAAATTCTTTTCGTCCTTGAAAAGCCGCTTTACGCCGCCTTTGAGCACCACGGTATCTTCTATCCTGATGCCGAATTTCTTATCGAAGTAAACGCCCGGTTCCACCGAGAACACCATGCCGCTTTTCAGCTTGCTGTCCCCGCCCTTGGGGCTGATATACGGGTATTCGTGTATATTCACGCCGATCCCGTGGCCGAGCGAATGGGTGAAGGCCTTGTCCATGCCGTATTTCGCCAGCACGTCGCGCGCGATCTTGTCCGCCTCGCAAAAGCCGGTGCCCGTGCGGATCTCTTCCTCCGCCTTTTTGTTCGCTTCGAGCACGGCCGCGTAGGCGTCCACGAAAGCGTCGTCCGGTTCGCCGAAAAAGATGGTGCGCGTGCAGTCCGAACAGTACCCTTCGTACACGCAGCCGAAGTCGATCAAAATCGGCATATCCTTGGCGAGCTTGGTGTTTCCCGTTTTATGGTGCGGCACCGCGCTGTTCGCGCCGAACGCGACGATGGTTTCAAAGCTCACCTTGTCCGCGCCGTAGCGGTGCATGTTGTCTTCCAGAATATTAGCGAGCGTTTTTTCCGTCATGCCCTCTTCGATATAGGAAAGCGTGGCGTAAAACGCCTTTTCCGCAATCGAGCAGGCTTTCGTTATGCGCTCGATCTCCGTTTTCGATTTGACGGCGAACAGGCTTTCCAGCCTGCGCGACGCGTCCTTGAAACGGAACTTCATCTTTTTAAGCTTGTTGTATTCCGCAACCGTTGTAACCGAATAGTCGATAAGCACGCTCTTCGCGCCCGCGCGCCGTATGCGTTCCGCAACGGCGTCCAGCCCTTTGAATTCCTCTACGTCCCAGCCGACGAGCTTTTCCCGCGCCGCCGACAGATACCGCTTGTCCGTATAGAAAGCGCGGCTTTCGGCCGTAATGAGCACGTAGCCGAAACTGCTGTCGAAGTCGATGAAATAGCGCCGTTCGCTTTCGTCGGTCAAAAGTAATGCCTCACCGGATTTCAATTTGAATGTTTTGTCCATTTTCTGCCTCTTCTTACGCTCGTTGATTTCCCCTTATCTTTCAGTTTACCAAAATTTAAGCGCTTTGTCAATTTTTCTCGTAGTAATCTTTCATTTTTAATGCGTCTTCGGCCTGCGTGCCCGCCGACTCGCACACCACGTAGGGTTCGAGGCGCAGTTCCTTCACCGCGTCGAGAAAGTCCTCATAACGCGGACCGTAGACTTCGTCCCCGAAAGTGAGATGGCGGATTTCCCCGCTCGCACCGTATTCTATCTTGGAAAAATGCACGTGGAAGTGCTTCATGCGCTCGTAGCCCAGCCCGTCTATCATGCGGGAAAGGAGCGCGGAGAAATCGGCCTTGCTTTTCAAAACGCCGCCCTCGCGCGCGTTGATATGGCCGAAGTCCACGCAGGGCGTGAACACCTTGTCCACCCGGCAGAAGGAAACGATCTCGTCCGCCGTGCCGATCTGCCTTTTTTTGCCCATGGTTTCGGGACAGAAGATCATATCGCCGAACCCGCCTTCGTAAATCTTGTCCCTGAGGACGCGCAGCCGTTCGAGGGTGAGGGAAACGGCCTCTTCCCGCTCCATCTTTCCCTGCGACGCGGGGTGAAAGACTACGCGCCGCCCCTGCATGAGGCGCGCCGCACGGGCGGAAGACAATATGTATTCGTAAGATTTTTCCGCGTTTTCGCCCGCGAAATTGATAAAGTACGGGGCGTGCACGCTGATTTCCACGCCGGCCGCCCTGAACGCCGCGCCGATGGAAAGGGCCTTTGCGTCGCCCATGTTGACGCCGCGCCCGAAAGAATATTCAAAGCAGTCGAGCCCGCGTTCCTTTACGAACGCCGCCGACTGCTCGCTGTGTTTGAGTCCCGCGTCGAAAAAGCTCTGCGAGTTACCGCTCGGTCCGAATTTTATCATGTTCCAGTGTCCTTTGCCTATCGCGCGCGAGCTGCGCTTTCAGCTCCTCCGCGCTTGAAAATTTTTGTATGTCCCTTAAAAAGAAGTCGAAATATATTTCCAGTTCCTCGCCGTACAGATCGCCGTCGAAACCGATAAGGTGCGCCTCCACGAGGGGGCGGTCCAGCCCGAACGTGGGGCGCGCGCCGTAGTTGACGATCGCCCTGTATTCCCTGCCGCCCGCAAAGGCGTGCCCGCCGTACACGGCGTTTTTCAGGGGAAATTTTTCTGCCGCGGGATAAAGGTTGACGGTGGGAAAGCCGAGCCTGTGCCCCACGCCGCGCTCTTTCACCACCCTGCCCGTAACGAAATAGGGCGCGCCCAAAAGCGCGTTCGCCCTTTCTATCTCTCCGCGCGAAAGGCTTCTTTTGACGGCCGTGGTCGAAACCTTTTCGCCGTCCGCGTCCAGAGCGGGCACGACCTCGCAGAAAAGTCCCCGCGCCGCGGCGTATTCCTCCAGATACCGCGCGTCCCCCGCGCCGCCCGCGCCGAAAGTATAGTCGAACCCGCAGACGAAACCCTTTACTTCAAATCTTTCCCTTAAAAAGGATAAAAATTCTTCTTTGGGCAAAGAGAGAAAGGTTTTGTCGCACGGGGCGGCGTATACGAAGTCCGCGCCCGCCGCGCGGAGCAGTTTTTCCCGTTCCCGCAACGTGAACACCGTGCCGCCCCCCTTGCCGAACACGGCCGGGAGGTCGCCCGCGAACGTGAACACGCCGAGGGACGCGCCCAGCGCCGCCGCCGCGGCTTTCGCGCGAGAAATCACTTTTTTATGTCCGATGTGCACGCTGTCGAAATATCCCAGCGCCAGCACGCAAGTTTTCTTTTCCATCGCTTAAAACCGCACGTAAGCTTTCATTTTGATCAATCCGTCCGCGACCTGCCCCACGCCCCAGAACGCGTTTTCGTTATAAACGCGGTACAAGCCGTCGGGCAGATCGTATTCGTCGTAAAGCCCGTTCAAAAGCCTTTCCGCCTGCGCCGCGGTGAGCGCGAGTTTTGCAAAGTCCACCGCGGAATCCGAGGGCAGCAGGTATCTTTCGGGCGAGGCGCTCTCTTTCAGCTCGTCGAACGCAACGCTGTTTTCCGCCGTGAATACGCCCGAGCGCGTGCGCACGAGTTTGGTCATGGTGGCGAACGTGCCGAGCTTTTCCGCCACGTCGCGGCAGAGAGAGCGGATATAGGTGCCGCCCTTGCATTCTATCTCGAAGCGGAACGTTTCCCGCCTGCCGGTTTCAAAGGCGGCGAGCGATAAAATTTCCACCTCTTTGGGCGGCAGTTCGAACGCCATGCCCGCCCGCGCCAGTTTGTAACCGCGCTTGCCGTCCACGCACTTTGCGGAAAATCTGGGCGGCGTCTGCAAAATCTTGCCCGTCTGCGAAGGCAGGACGGAAATTATTTCCGCCAGCGAGGGCACCCTGCCGCCGCTCCTTTCCACCTTGCCGCCGAGATCCAGCGTATCCGTTTCGCTGCCGAACGTGAATTCGGCCACGTATTTTTTCGTCTTTTCCAAAAGGAAGGGAAAAAGCCTGCTGGCCTGCCCGACGCCCACGGGCAGCACGCCCGAAGCGAGCGGGTCCAGCGTGCCCATATGCCCGCAAGGCGCGTTGAATTTTTTCTTCGCCAGCCCCGCGCAGTACGCGGAGGACATTCCCTCGGGTTTGAATATGTTGATAAATCCGTTCATAAATCGCCTTGTTTACGGAAGATCTTCCATGTGCTGCCTGCACGCGTAGACCAGCCTGTCCACCGCATCTTCGTAATAACCGCGGATCATGCAGCCGCTCGCCAGCACGTGTCCGCCGCCGCCGAACGTGCCCGCGACCGCGTTGACGTCCGCCTTTTTGGAGCGGAAACTGACCTTGTAGGTCTTATCGGCCATTTCCATCATGCACATGCCGACCTCCACGGTGTTCACGCCCATCAGAAAATCGATGAAACCTTCCGTTTCGTCGGGGCGGGCGCCGCTCTCCCCGAGCGCCTTTTTCGTAACGGTCATCAGCCCTATGCGCCCGTTTTCAAAATAGCGGACGCCGCACGCGGTCATGCCGAAAAGCTTTGCGCGCGCGGGCGACTGTTCTTTGAACATCTTATAATTTATCTTTTCGATATCCCCGCCCAGCGCCTTGAGTTCGGCGGCGGCGGAAAGCGTTTCCGCCGTGGTGTTGCCGTGCGAGAAATTGCCGCTGTCCGTAACCACGCCCGTCAATAAAGCGGTTGCGGCCTCCGCGTCCGGCGTTACGCCCAGAAGCCCGATCAGGGAGAACGCGTTCTCGCAGTTGGAGGCCTTATCCCCCACGTAATTGAACTTCGCGTAACGCGTGTTGCTCACGTGGTGGTCTATGCCGAACGTCGTTTTCGCCTTTGCGAACGCGCCGCTCAGTTCGCCGAGGCGCGCCTCGTCCGAACAGTCCAGCGCGACGTGCGCCTCGTAACCGCCGCAAAAGGAACGGGATATCTCGTCCGCGCCCGCGAGGAAATAAAACTTTTCGGGCACTTCGTCCGCGCAGAAAATATCGGCTTTTTTCCCGATCGCGCGCAGGGCGCTTTTCAACCCCAGCGCACTGCCCACGGCGTCCCCGTCGGGGCGTATGTGTATAAATAACGCGAACGTCTTATATTTTTTAAGCTCTTCGGCTATCTGCGGCAGGTCGGTTTTCATTCTTTTTCCTTATCCTCCGCCGAAACGGATTTCAGCAGCGAATCGATCTTCGCGCCGTATTCCATGGAATCATCGTCGTAAAAATGCAGTTCGGGCACGGTGCGCGACTGCATGACGCGCGCCAGCTCGTATCGTATCGTTTTTGCCGAGGACGAAATTGCGTTGAACGTGCGTTTCTTGCGTTCGGGATCCGCCGAAAAAACGCTTACATAGACCTTGGCGTGCGAAAGGTCGCCCGCGACGTCCACCCGCGTTACGGAAAACATCTCCGTTACGTCCGGATTTTTCAGTTTTTTGGATATGATCTCGTAGATCTCTTTCTGCAGTTCGCCTTTGAGGCGGTCGCTCCTTTTGACTTTCACAATCGCTCCTCCTTGTATGTAAGCCGTTAAGCCGAGGCGCGCCGCCGCGGTGGCGGCGGCGCGCTTTGCGCTTACGCTTTTACTTCTTCTATTACGTAACTTTCGATGAAATCGCCTATCTTGACGTCGTTGAATTTCTCTATCGAAATACCGCACTCGAACCCCTGGTTCACTTCCTTCACGTCGTCCTTGAACCGTTTGAGCTGCAAAACGTTGCCCTCGCAGATCATGATGTCGTCGCGGTAAATGCGGAGTTTGCCGTTCCGCACGATCTTGCCTTCGGTAACGTAGCAGCCCGCGACCATGCCGACGCCCGTGATCTTGAACGTTTCGCGCACTTCCGCCTTGCCCATGTAAACTTCTTTATACTTGGGCGCGAGCATGCCTTTGAGCGCCTTCTCCACGTCCTCGATGGCCTCGTAGATGACGCGGTACAGCTTGATGTCCACCCCGCTCTTTTCCGCGGAGTTCTTCGCGTTGGAATCGGGACGCACGTTGAAACCGATGATGACCGCGCCCGAGCTTTCCGCCAGCATGATGTCCGTTTCGCTGATGGCGCCCGCCGCCGCGTGTATGACGTTGACTTTCACTTCCTCGTTGGAAAGCTTCACGAGCGAGGACTTGACCGCCTCGACCGAGCCCTGCACGTCCGCTTTCACGATAATGTTGAGCGTCTTCATCTCGCCTTCCGCAATGCGGTTGAACACGTCGTCCAGCGTAACTTTCTGCGCGGTTACGGCGTCGTTTTTCAGCTTGTTCTTGCGCTCCTCCGCGACCTGCTTGGTCAGTTCCTGCGAAACGGCGTACAGCGTGTCGCCCGCGGCGGGAACGTCGTCAAGCCCCATGATGGAAACGGGCACGCTCGGTCCCGCGGAGGTTATGCGGCGGCCCTTGTCGTCGATCATGGCGCGCACCTTGCCCACGACCATGCCGATGACGATGGGATCGCCGACTTTCAGCGTGCCGTTCTGCACGAGCACGTTCGCGACCGGCCCCTTGCTGTGGTCGAGCTTGGCCTCGATAACCACGCCCTTTGCCTTTCTGTCGGGGTTGGCTTTGAGCTCCTTGACGTCCGCGAGGAGCAATATCGCCTCCAGCAGTTCGTCCATGCCCTGCCCGCTCTTGGCAGAAACGGGGCATACCATCACGTCGCCGCCCCACTCTTCGGGGACGAGGCCGTTTTCGGTGAGCTGCGTCTTTACTTTGTCCACATTCGCCTCGGGCTTATCGATCTTGTTGATCGCCACGATGATGGAAACGCCCGCAGCTTTCGCGTGGTTGATCGCCTCTACGGTCTGCGGCATGATGCCGTCGTCCGCCGCGACCACCAGCACCGCGATGTCCGTGGCCTGCGCGCCCCTCGCGCGCATCGCCGTGAACGCCGCGTGCCCCGGCGTGTCGAGGAAGGTGATCGGCTTTCCGCCGACCGACACCTGATAGGCGCCGATATGCTGGGTTATGCCGCCCGCCTCGCCCGCGGTGACGTTGGTCTTTCTGATCCTGTCGAGCAGGGAGGTCTTGCCGTGGTCGACGTGTCCCATGACCGTAACGACGGGAGGACGCTTGACCATGTTCTCTTCGGCGTCGTCCTCTACGAACCCTTCGCTCAAGATATCTTCCGCCGTCTTTTCGAGGCGGAGTTCGAGTTCGATCCCCAGATCGGCCGCGATATACGCAGATCGGAAGAGCACAC
>UQZE01000072.1 GCA_900545325.1 uncultured Eubacteriales bacterium | reverse complement strand
TCCGATCTTGTCTGTCTTTTTTGGTCATCTTATTCTCTCCCGTTGTTTAGTTTCAATAATAATCTGTTATAGAAATTGGAATCCTTTTTTCTCAAAAAATTGATCGTCCGCGCCGCGCGCGAAACCTTTACGCTGTCGCCCGCGGAAAGCCTGCAAATCAGTTTGCCGTCGCAGAAAAGTCCAGTCAGCCCGCCCTCCTCGACGGTAACGACGCAAGCCGACTGCGTACCGTAAATGATCGGACGGTGATGCAGCGAATGCGCGCTGATCGGCGTAATGCAAAAGCTCTCTATCCCCGGCGCCAGGATCGGTCCGCCTGCGGAAAGCGAATACGCGGTAGACCCCGTCGGCGTGGATATAATCAGTCCGTCGCCCGTTATTTTATCCACAAGAGTATTGTCGAGCGCGACCGACAACCCAACGATCAGACTGCCCGTATTTTCCTCCGAACAAAGCCGCTGAAGAACGCAGTCGTTCAAAGCGTAGTAACGCTTTTCGCCCGCCTCTATCTGCAGTAAAATGCGTTCGTCTGCTTTCAGTTTGCCGTGTTTTATCATTTCTACGGCGCTTTCCATCTCAAACGTTTCAAACTCCGTTAAAAAGCCGAGTTTTCCCGCGTTGATGCCGATCACCGGCACCGCGTTCTCTGCCGCATATGTCGTCAATCCCAAAATAGTTCCGTCACCGCCGAGCACAACGATCAGATCGGGCTTTTTTTCGGGCGCATGCTCCATAGGATTGACGGCGGAAAAATTACCGTCGAAAATATCGATATAGTCGATGCCGTAGCGGTTCAGCAGCGAATGCAGTTTATTAGACCATATACCGCCGACGTCTTTGCTCTTATTTGTATAAATTCCAACTAACATAATTTATATACCTTTATTCAGTATATGAGAAAGCGGTTTCGAAACCGCTCCGCCTTTTTTTAATCGGATAAGATACTCCCTGTTTTTCCCTTCTACGACGGGCGCAGAGGTAAAATCGGTTACGGTAAAGCCCTTTTCCACGCAGAAACAATATAGTTTTTCCACGATTTGCTTTCTCAGTTTTCCGTCTTTTACGATGCCGTTTTTAAAACGGCGGCGTTCTTCGCACTCGAATTGAGGCTTGATCAGCGCGACGATTTCCCGATCTTCGCTCAATATATTTCCCACGCTTTCCAAAATAAGTTTCAAGGAAATGAAACTGCAGTCGACTACCGCGCCGTCGAGCGGTTCGGGAAAGGAATTTTTCTTAAGCGAACGGGCGTTCGTTCTGTCCATCACGACGACGCGCGGGCCTTTCAACGATTCGTCCAGCTGATCTTCCCCCACATCCACGGCGTATACTTTCGCAGCCCCTCTTTGCAACAGACAATCGGTAAATCCACCCGTACTCGCGCCGATATCGGCAAAAACAAGTCCTTTCACATCGAACCCGAAGTCTTCCAGAGCCTTATCCAGCTTATAGCCTCCGTTGGAAACAAACCTCCTGCCTTCGATCACGCGGATATCGCTCCCGATATTAACTTCCGCGCCCGCTTTTGCTTTTTTACCGTTCACGAGCACGAGTCCGCGCGCAACCGCCTCGGCCGCTTTTGTCCGCGACGGGAACAGACCTTGCGTACAGAGAAAAACATCCAGCCGCATGTCAGTTCGTGCGCTTATATATTTTTTCCGCAAGTTTCAAAAGAAACCCGCCTTCCCTGACGCCTGCGAGCGCGCCGACGCTCTCCGCATAAAGTTTATCCGCGTATTCTTTCGCGCCTTTCAAGCCGTAATATTTCACACTTGTCAGCTTGTTTTCCTTTGCGTCTTTGCCGAGCGTTTTGCCCATCTGCTCGAAATCGCCCTCCACGTCGAGGATATCGTCCACGACCTGAAATAGAAAACCGAGCGAACGTCCGAAATTCTTCAATTCCGTCATATATTTTCCGCCGTTGAGCGCCGATGCCATCGCGAGCGGCGCCGCTATCATTTTCGACGTTTTGTTTTCAATGATATAAAGGAGCTGTCTTTCGGAATACTCTTCGCGCGTTTCGCTCTGAAGATCGGCGGCCTGGCCCGCGACCATTCCGTTTACCCCGGCCGCGGCCGAAAGGATACGGGCCGCGGCAAGGGAATTGTCGTCTTTAATGTTCGCAAGGCACAATTCAAACGCCAGACTTAAAAGCCCGTCGCCCGCGAGGATAGCCATTCCCTCGCCGAATTTTTTATGATTCGACGGATTTCCCCTGCGGAAATCGTCGTCGTCCATCGCGGGAAGATCGTCGTGTATCAGCGAATAGGTATGTATCATTTCGAGCGCGATCGCAAAAGGCACGGCTTCCTCCGCATGCCCGCCGAGCGCATCGTTTGCGGCAAGGAGAAGAACGGGCCGTATCCGTTTGCCGCCCGCGTCCAAAGAATATTTCATGGCCTCGAACAAAACCGTGGAGGACGCGTGGAAGGAATTTATGTAATTATGCAGTTCGCTTTCGAAAAACGAGAGGTATTCTCCGTATTTTTTATCTGTTTTTTGCACGCTCTCTTTCCTCCGCGCAAAGATAGGTATTCGTCAGAAGCATGGCGATGGTCATCGGCCCCACGCCGCCGGGAACGGGCGTCATATACGAAGCTTTTTCCTTTACCGCGTCAAAATCGACGTCGCCCTTCAGCTTGCCGTCCACGCGGTTGATGCCGACGTCGACGACTACGGCGCCCTCCTTCACCATATCGGCGGTGATAAAGCCCGCCTTGCCGATCGCTGCGACGAGAATGTCGGCCCCGCGGCATATTTCTTTTAAATTCTGCGTCTTGCTGTGGCAGATCGTAACCGTCGCGTTCTCTTTAAGCAAAAGCATCGCCATCGGTTTGCCCACAATATTGCTGCGGCCGACGATCACGGCGTTTTTGCCCGCTATTTCGATATCGTAGTCCTGCAAGAGATGCAGAACGCCGAAAGGCGTGCAGGAAACCACCGTCTGTTCGCCGAGCATTAGGTTCCCCACGTTATAAGGGTGGAAACCATCCACATCTTTTTCGGGCGGTATTAAAGACAACAGCCGTTTTTCGTTCAGCCCTTTCGGCAGCGGCAGCTGCACGAGTATCCCGTCCACGCTGTCGTCGTCCGCCAAAGACAGCACGAGTTCTTCCGTTTCTCTCTGCGAAACGTTTTCGGGCAGCGTGAAAGAAAGAGATTTAAATCCCACGAATTCACAGCCCTTAATTTTGTTGCGAACATAGACTTCCGACGCGGGATCGCTGCCGGCAAGAATGACCGCAAGACACGGTTTTCTGCCGTATTTTTCAGCAAAAACTTCCGATTTGACTTTCAGGTATTCCTTTTGCGACAAAGACGACGCTTTGCCGTCCATAATGACAGCGCTCATCATTCGGCTCCTTTATCGTTCAGTTGATTATAATATTCCGCAAGTATGCCGTTTACGAAGGAAACGCTTTTTTCCGCAGAATATTTCGCCACGAGTTTCACAGCCTCGTCGATCGCCACGCTTTTCGGCACGTCCGCCGAATAGGTCATCTCCGCAATACCGATGGCAAGCGCGCATTTATCCGTAGAAAAAATTCTTTCGTACGTATAATCTTTCGCCAAATCCCTTACCGCGGAAACGATCTCGCTTTCATGCGCTTCCACCGTATCTTTCAGTTCCTGTGCGAAAAGCCTGTCCTCTTCGGTCAGATCTTTATCTTTCAAAAGAGTTTTGAAATACTTGTCGTCGGTTTCGTCGTTGAATAATTTTGCATACAGATACTTGTAAACGGTTTCTCTCGCCGTACTTCTCATAAAACACCTTTAAACGCCGAAACACCGCAAAAATTTTGCGGCATTTCTGTAAATTATTGTTGATTTTGGGTGGAAGGCTCTTCGTCGAAAATGACGTCCGTAACTCTCACGTTTATCTTGGAAAGCTTATATTCCGTCATCGCTTCGACGTTGTGTTTGATGTTCTCCTGAATCTTAAACGCCATATCGGAAACGGAGGCGCTTTGATTGATCTTCACGAAAACATCCACGTAAATGCCGTTCTCCGTAAATTTCACCTTCACGGACTTTTTTGCATTCTTTTTATTGCGGCGTTTTTTAAGGCTCTCCACCGTAGCGGCCTCAACGCCTTCGATCTCGGAAATCGCCAGCAAAACTATACCGTTTACGATACTGCGGTTATAGATGATCTTGCCTTTGTTTCCGTCGGAAACGTGTTTGAAATATGCCATTGATTAAACCCCTGTTCTATCGATATACATATTTTAACACAAATTATTCATTTTGCATAGTATTTTTTTAAGAAATCGGTATAATTTTTACATTTTCGGGGGCCGCGTCCACTTCTGCGCTTACGATGGAATAAATTTTGACCGCATCAACCTGCGTCAGTTCGTCCGTTTTGACGATTACGTTGATGTTATCCGAACTCAGACCGATGGTAACGACGGTATCTTCAAACCCCTGCGCCTTGATCAGGCTTTCCAAAAGGAGCTCCTGTTCGGTTATTTCGGTGAGTTCGAGTTTCATCGTCAGCGCGTCGCTCTTTTCCTGGGAGCCTTCGTCCGCGGCGGAAATGATAGCGTCGAGCTGGAGCAGTTCCTCGTTTCTCGTAGTCATTCTTTCAAGGCGGTACTGCGAGAAGTAATTGGCTGCGGAAACGGGCGAATTGTCGTCTTTCCCTTTGTTGATGCCGGTCAGAACGAAGTTGAACACGGCCGTAACTGCGAGCAAAGCGATCATGCAAGACAGAATAATGATTTTTTTCTTTTTCGACATATAAATTTCTCTCCTTTCAATTCATTGCCAGAATTTCTATTCGGCTTAAATTTATATTCAAAAGGGAAACCGCAGCCTGCTGCAAGTTTTTCATAACGCTTATGCTGTTAGCTCCCTGCGCCACTATTAATACCCCGACGATTTCCGGATAGTTTTCCTTCAGTACAACGGGCTTGCCGTTGACCATGATCGGGCTTTCGGTTACGGTAGTTCTCCCGTCTTCGGTTACGGTTACTTTTTCGCTTGCGAGCACCGTTTCCTTTCCGGAATCGACCGTAATGACGACCGAAACTTCTCCCGCTCCCTTGACTTTTGAGAGCGTTTTTTCCAGCCTGTTTTCCAAATCCTTTACGTATGCGATTATCTCATCGCCCTCATATGCCTCCGAACTCGTCGGCTTGATCAAAGAAAATGCCAGCACCGCGATCACCGCGACCGAAATTATTCCGAGAAAGACATATTCCAGCGTTTTATTACTTTTCAGCTTTTGAAGAAACTTCATTTACGATCACCTTATCCTCGCCGACCCCGCAATAGGACGCGACTGCTTGTATAATTTCCGACGGTATATATATATGCTCGTCTTGTCCCGATATTCCCGGATTTTGCAAAAATATCAAAACTTTCGTCACTTTAAATTTATTATCGACGCGCTCATAATATACCTGTACCAAACTTTCATACCCCTCGTCTTTCAGCATTTTTTCGAGCGTATCGCTCATAGATTCGCTTTTTTCGTAATCTATGTAATCGAGATACCCTTCGTCATACACGACATCGTCATTTCCGCCGAACGCAGGAACTTCCTGTCCTTTTAAATTGATGAGCGGCGTAAGAATAACGACGAGCGTCGCCACGGCGAAAACGCTCTTTATGAACTTCCCCGTTTTTCCTTCGGGCAGTATTATGCCGACCGCCCCCGTCAGCAGGATCACGCTCACGATACTTAATATATATTCCGTCATAGTCAGATAAATGCATTCGCTGAAATGATCAGCAGTAAAAGCGATATAAAGATCATAAGACCAATCGCCATGATCACGGCCAAAAGATAGCTGACCGATTTCGACATTGACATCAGAAATCCGGAGATGCGCGTGTCGCCTACAGGCTCGGTAAGCGCGGCGAACAGCTTGAGCATGAGCTGAAACACGATCATATATATTACGGGCTGCAAAACGATGGAAAAAAGCAGAAATACGGCACTCAGCCCCACGGCGTTCTTAATAAGCACCGAACCGGCAAGCACCAAGTCAAAACCGTCTTTCAGAAAACCGCCGACAATCGGTATGGAATTTGTGATGGCGTACTTTGCCGCTCTGAAAGACACGCCGTCGATCACCGCCGAAGAGAGCCCTTGCGCAGACATAAAAAAAGTGAATATCGTTATGGAAAGCCCGATCACCCATTTTACAATCCCCTGTAAAAACCCTTGCATGTTGTTGAGTTTGAACGCCGGCGAAAGATTGGAAAGCACTGCGAAAACTACGATCAGGGAAATGATCGGGATAAGCACGTTTATGAAAACGGAACTTATCCCGTTGGACAAAAACGCCACTGCCGGCTTGTAGAGCGCGGCGGAGGCGTTTCCGCCGCTCGCAATCATCAACGTCAAGATTACAGGTAACATAATCTGTGATAAATTCATTAGTTTTTCAATAGTGTTTTTTGTTTTTTCAACAAGGGAGCCGAAATCCGCTGCAACGATCAGAATAACGGCGATCATACAGGTATAAAAAACCACTTCTTTTATGCTTTCCGAGAGATAATTCGATTTTGAGGAAGTGATCAGCCCGCATAAAACGCTTATCGCGAGTATAATGACAAAGTGCGGCACGAGATTGTTGAAATCCGATATTATCCCGCCGAAAAACACGCTGAAAACGTCGCTTATGGAATACTGCGCCTCTCCGTTTAAAATTTCCTTTACGACCTGCAGAAAACCGTTTGAAAACACGCCCTGTTCGTCTTGCGTAAGAGAATCAAGGTATTCCTCTATTTCGCTCAGATCGAGATTTCCCAGCTGTTCGTCTATATTGTCGTTCAAACTATCCGCGCTTGCAGTTATCGGCGAAACAAACAGTATTGCAAACACAATCAGAAGAACGAGAAAGAATTTTTTCTTTTTCACGTTACCAACCCGACCAATATATTTATAAGCGCGTAGAATATCGGAACAGAAACGGTAAGTATAATGATTTTTCCCGCAAAAACGAGCTTGTCCGCAATACTCTTCACGCCGAAGTCCTCTAAAATTCCCGCCGCAAATTCTATTACGTACCCGATCCCCACAATCTTGATTATGATCTTCAAAAGCGTCTGGTCGACATTGCTTATTTCCGCTATTTTTCGGAACAGATCGAATGTTTCGGAAAGATACGTAAAGGCAGTTACAACTATGATTATCCCCGTACAGATCAAACTCATCATCGCGAGTTCGGGATTGATGGTCTTCAGATATACGGTAATGATGCCCCCTACAAGGGCTATTCCCACGAGCTGCAGCATAGCTATAACAAAAAGAAAATATTTTTGATCTGCGTAAACAGTTCAACGACCATATCTATCACGAGCGTGAGAACGATAATCAATCCGACAAGGCTCACGAGCGTGGCGATATCGTCCCTATCGCTCTTTTTCAGCACCTGGATGATGACCGTTATCAGAATGCCTACGGCGGCTATTTTAAAAAGTATATCGATATCCATAATTTCTCCGCAATCATAAAATCAGTATAAGCGCCAGTATCCCGGCGAGGATTCCGAGCTTTATATACATGGAAACAAATTTTTTTTCTTCGGCCGCGCTTTTCTGCTCGAAGTCTTTCAGTTTTGCGTCGTATACTTTGAGGAAGTTTGCCTGCGTATAAGCGTCCGTCTTACCCAGCTCCGAAAAGAATTCGCATACCTCGCCTTTTTCTTCTTCTGACAGATACCATAACTTTTCACAGCCGAGCGCGCCGCCGCATTTCAGCGAATCCCTGTACTCGTACAATACGTTCAGAAATGTTTCGTCGGCATGAAAATCGGAAATAACTTTCAGCAGAGAATTTCTCGTAAAACTCATTTCGTCGAGCATCTTTTTATTGAAAGAATAAAATCCGCTGTAAAATTTTTTTCTGAGGCGGTATTTTTCGGAAAACTTATATCCCAAAAAGGTACAGAGCACGATAAATACCGCGCCTAAAAGCCATTTAATATAACTCATGGAAATTCTCGTCATATACCGATCGTATCGCGCCGGCGCGCCCTTCGGAACGCAGCACGACATAGCGTTCAAACAAGCCCTTTTTGAATTCGGGTTTGTTGTTTACATCCGCAATGCTTGCGCCGTGCAGCGTCGCGACGGTTTTTACGCCGCAACTCACGGCCTGTTCCACGCAATTCCAGTCGTTTTTTCCCGACAGTTCGTCCGTAAGCACCACCTGCGGAGCAAGGCTCCTGATTCCGTACTGAAAAGCGTACATTTTATCGCAATATCGCACGATATCCGCCCCCGCCAGCCTTTCGTCGTTCAGTTCGCCGCGCTCGTCGATAAGAAGCACATTGTACTTTGACAAAAGCGACCGTGCAAGGTCTTTCAAAATCGTCGTTTTTCCGTATCCGGGCGGAGAAACGATCAAGGTATTATGCAAGCCATTTACGCGCCTGATCAGTTCCTCCGCCGCGCCTACGATAAAATGCGGTATCCTGATGCAGAGAGAAGTAAAATCCTTAATGGTAACTACGTTCCCCTTATCCATAACACATTCCCCGCCTATTCCTATTCTGATACCGCCCGCGGTCGTGATAAATCCCGTTTTCAGCGTTTCGTTCGCGGCGTAGACGGAAAATTCCGCAGCTTTGAAGATCGCGGAGCAGATTTGGCCGCAATCGCACCTAAGCGCATCTTTTTCGTTCAGCGTAATGTATTCACGGCCGAGATAAACTCGTTTAAAATCGTAATTCAGCACGACGGGTGCGCCCGCCCGCATGCGTATTTCAATCAACTTGTCCATATCGAGTTTTTCTAAAACTTCCGCGATCTCTTCGGGGAGAAAGAATAAATCGTCCGTATTCATTTATTTAAATGTATGCAACGGCAGCCCGATTAATGATTCCGTAAAGTTTTCGGGCATAAAAAAAACACCCTTTCGGTGTTTTTGGTCTGCCGAGCGGGATTTGAACCCGCATTTTCGCTCTTCGCGAAATGTTTAGCGAATGAGGATAATGCGCTTCCCTACACGTTTCAGTCAGTCGGAACTCCCCCGACGTCGGCAATGCCTTTCGGTGCTTTCTGCAACCTCTCGCTTACGACGGGTTTTCACTCTTTTTACCCCGCTTTATCCGTTAAGCTATCGGCAGAAAATAATAAAAGCCTGCAAAAAGTTTGCAGGCTTTTTTACTTATTTATTGAGATTTGCAAGAATTTCCGCAATCGACGCGCCGCCGTTGCTGTCGTCCTTCCATTCTCTCAACGAATCGTCGTCTTCTCTCGGCGCACGCGGCTTTCTCGATTTCGGCGAGTCGCCGTCGTCCGTTCTGCGCTGTTTGTTCGGATTGACCTTTCTCGTTTCCGTTTCGGGCAGCAACGCCTTGATGGAAAGAGTCATTTTTTCCTTTTCGGTATCGATCTCGAGAATTTTCGCCTCTACTTCGTCGCCGACTTTCAGCGCCGCCGTCGGGTTTTCAAGCCATTCGTTCGAAATCTGGGAAACGTGCACTAAACCGTCCACATCCTTTTCCACTTCGACGAACGCGCCAAAACTGACAATCCTTACGACCTTTCCCTTGACAACGTCGCCCGCGTGATATTTATCCGCGACGAGTTCCCACGGTTTGGGCTGCAACTGTTTATAGCCGATGGAAACTTTCTTATTTTCCTTATCGATTTTCAAAATTTTGAATTCGTACATTTTGTTGAGTTCCAAAACGTCCGAACATTTTTTGCATCCCGTCCAGGAAAGATCGGAAATGTGCGCAAGACAGTCAAAACCGTTCACGTTTACGAACACGCCGAAATCAGCAAATCTCTGCGTCGTTCCTTTGACGATATCACCCACTTCGATGCTGTTGAAGAAAGCTTCTTCCCTCTCGGCTCTCAAAGCGTCTCTTTCCGCCTTTTCGGCTTCGAGAATAACTCTCTGCGAAGCGACGATCTGCCTTCTGCTGCCTTTGCCTTCGACCTTTTCCGCCTTACATCTGAGCGTTTTGCCGATATATTTGTCGAGTTCCTTGACGAAACCGATTCTGATCTGCGAGGACGGTACGAAAACCTGATAGGACTTGCATTCTTCCACAACGCCCGTCAAGCCGCCCTTGTTGGAACCCGTAACTTTCACTTCGAAAACTTTACCGTTTTTAATCTCTTCGATTTCGGCCTCTTCTTTTTTCAGCTCGACCATCGCCTTTTCGGAAAGTTTCAGCGGATTGAGGGAAAGAACCATAACTTCGATATCGTCGCCGACTTTACCGACGTAATCTTCTTTCTTATACTCCTCGCAGAGCATT
>UQZE01000071.1 GCA_900545325.1 uncultured Eubacteriales bacterium | reverse complement strand
TACACGACGCTCTTCCGATCTATACGAAATCCTCAAAAAAGTGGAGGAAGAGGGCGGCAGACTGCTCGGCGGCAAGGGCGAGTTCAGAATGACGGATAAAATAAAAGACGGAAAGGTATACGTCGATCAAGGCGTGATCGCGGGCTGCGCGGGCGGCATGTACGAAAACGTGGCCGCGGCGGCGGAAATTCTGAAAGGCTCTTCTTTGACGGACGGCGAATTTGCGCTCAACATTTACCCGTCCAGCCAGCCCGTATATAAGGGGCTGGTCGATAACGGCTACATATCGCGCCTGATAGAGAACGGAGCCGTGATAAAAACGGCGTTCTGCGGGCCGTGTTTCGGCGCGGGGGACGTGCCCGCGAACAACGGCCTTTCCGTAAGGCATACCACGCGCAACTTCGAAAGCCGAGAGGGCAGCAAACCCTCCGGCGGACAGCTCGCGGCGGTCGCGCTCATGGACGCGCGCAGCATCGCGGCGACGGCGAAAAACGGCGGCGTGCTCACCGCCGCGACGGAGATCGATTATACCGAAAAGGCGAAAAAATATACTTTCTGCGACAATATCTATAAGGCGCGCGTGTTCGACGGCGTCGGCAAGGCCGATCCGTCCGCGCAGCTCAGATACGGGCCGAATATCGCCGACTGGCCCAAGATGCAGCCGCTCAAGGAAAATCTCCTTCTGAAAGTCGCGAGCGTGCTCACCGACCCCGTTACTACGACGGACGAACTCATTCCCAGCGGGGAAACCTCTTCGTACCGTTCCAACCCGCTTAAGCTCGCGGAGTTCGCGCTTTCGCGCAAAGATCCGCAGTACGTGGGGCGCGCCAAGGCGATACAGGCGGAGGATATGCCGGACGTCGCGGGGGCGGACAGGGAAAACACCACGTACGGCAGCGTGGTCTGCGCCGTGAAACCCGGCGACGGTTCTGCGCGCGAACAGGCGGCCTCGTGCCAGCGCGTTCTGGGCGGCGCGGCGAATATAGCCGTATCCTACGCCACGAAGCGTTACAGGAGCAACGTCATCAACTGGGGCATGCTGCCCTTCCTTGCGGAAAAGAACGATTTCGCCGTGGGCGAACTGATCTTCGTGCCCGACGTGAGGAAAAAGCTGCTGCGCGGCGACACGGAGTTTCCGGCAAAGGTCTACGGCGGCAATCCGAGGGACGTCCTTTTAAAGATAGACCCGCTGACCGCCGACGAAAAGGAGATCGTCGCCAAGGGCTGTCTTATCAATTTTTACGCGAAATAGTCAAAAAGCACGCTGCGGCGTGCTTTTTTGCACGGCCCGCCGTAACGGAGCCGACTTTTCGGCGGCGAAACGCTGCGCGAAAGATACCGCAGCCCCGTCCCGTCGCGTATGTTCCGCCCGCCGTGCGGACGTTGCGGGCGGAAAACCGCTGCTTTCCGCCCCGTCTCCGCGCGGAAAGCGCCGCGTTCTGCGGCCCTCCGCGGCGGCCGTAATTTGCCGTTTTCATTCTATCCGCGCGCCTTCTGTCATAAAATAATAGAAGAAAAACGGGAGAAAGAATATGGATTTTGTCAACTCTGTCCTCAGCGGCCTGGGTGTGGAAACGGGGGCGGGAGCGTACCGTGCCGTCGTTGCCGAAAATTACGCATATTTCGAGAACGTAAAGGGTATAAAGAGCTATAAGGAAGACGAAATCGTCCTTTTTTTGAAAAAAGGCGAAATGAGCGTGCGGGGCGAACGGCTCGCCCTCAAAAAATTCGGTCTGGGGGACGTCGTCATCGTCGGAAAAATTGACGCTTTCGACGTAAAACGGGGGTAACGTATGCGTGAAAAACGACTTCATTATACCGTTTTTGCCGTAGAGGGACTCAACAGGGAACGGCTGTTCAACGCTTTGCAGAAAAAGGGCGTTACGCTGTACGACGTGAAAATATTCGGTCCGAAACGCGCGGAATTTGCCGTCGATTCGCGGGAATTGAAAAATTTTTTTGCAATTACGGATAATTTATGCTATAATATAAAAAAAGTCGGCGAAAGGGGGATAGCTGCGCCTTTTGCGGCTCTGTTCCGTCGGTTCGGGGTGCTGGTCGGCGCGCTGCTGTTCGCGGCGTTCGTCGCGGCGTCGGATTTCGCCGTGCTTTCCGTCGATTATTACGGCAGCGGGGCGGTTTACAAGGACTATGCGGGCGAAGTGCTTTCCGCCTGCGGCGTCAAGCCGTTCGCCTTTACGGACGACGAAAGGCTGGAGCGGGCCGCGGCCGCGCTGCTAAAAAACTCGGACGTGTTTTCCTTCGCTTCCGTGGAAAAACACGGCACGCGCGTCAAAGTCAACCTGGTGCTTTCGCCTGAAGCTTCCGGCGTGGTCGATACCGAGAGAAAGGAACTCGTCTGCCCCGTGGACGGCGTGGTGGAGAGCATAACGGTGCTCCGTGGCACGGCGCTCGTGGCGGCGGGGGACGTCGTGAAAAAGGGCGACGTGCTCATCGGCGGCTATAACGAGATCAAGGACACCGTGTACGAAACGTACGTGCTCGGTTCTGTGCGCGTGATATCCTCCCATACCGCAGAATATACGGGCGGGGAGGGAGAAGAGGAAAAGGCGCTCGCGCTCGCCGCTGCGGAGGTCGGCGGGGAAATCGTTTCCGAAAACGTGCAAAAGACCCCGTTGGGGGAGAATAAGTTCCTCTACACGGCGGTCGTGGAATACAGGGTAAGGATTAAGTAAGGAGATCATTTGGAAAAGGTAAAACTTAGCGTGGACTGCGGCGGCGTGGACCTTTTGCAGAAGGTGCTCGGCGTGCTCGACGAAAACATGAACGTCCTCGCGGGGGAACTCGGCATAGCGTTTTCCGTCGCGGGAACGGCGGTGGAGTTTTCGGGCGACCTTTCGGGCGTTACGATCGCGGCCGAAGTTACGAAAAAACTGCTTGAAATAGCGGAAGCGGGCGAGCCGATCGACAAAAGCCGCCTGATATATTGCATCGAGCTGGTGAAAGAGGGCGCGGCGGACGACATTGCGGGCATCATGAGCGGCGTGATCGCGGTGACTTCCCGCGGCAAACCCGTTAAGTGCAAGACGGTGGGACAGAAAAAATACGCCGAGGCCATCAAGAAAAACACCGTGGTGTTCGGCATAGGCCCCGCAGGCACGGGCAAGACCTATCTCGCCGTGGCGCTCGCGGTCGCGGCTTACAAGAGCAAAAACGTGGAAAAGATAATCCTCACCCGCCCCGCGGTGGAGGCGGGCGAAAAGCTGGGCTTTCTTCCCGGCGATCTGCAGAACAAGGTCGATCCCTATCTGCGCCCGCTGTACGACGCCCTGCAGGAGATGTTCGGGCTGGAAAACTACGTCAAGCTGATGGAGCGCGGGGCGATTGAGATAGCGCCGCTCGCCTATATGCGCGGTAGAACGCTCTCGGGCGCGTTCATCATTCTCGACGAGGCGCAGAATACCACGAAGGAGCAGATGAAAATGTTTTTGACGCGGCTCGGTGAAAACAGCAAAATGGTGATCACGGGCGACGTTACCCAGGTGGACTTGCCCGACGGCAAGAAATCCGGGCTGAAACACGCCGCGGAAATACTGAAAAACATAGAGGGGATCTCCGTGGTCAACCTCACGCACAGGGACGTGGTGCGGCACCCGTTGGTGATGAATATCATCGCGGCATACGAAAAAAAGGAAAAAAACGCATAATAAGCAATGGTTAAGACAAGATTGCGCAAACACACGCGCTGGACGAAACGTCAGATCGGCTATTTTCTGACGATCTTCGTTCTGAACATCATACTGATGGGAGGGATACTCGCGGGATCCATTTTTTTGAACGGCGTCGGTTATAACGCCGTGGAGCTGGGTTTCGTGGAGTATTTCCGCACGCGGAGCGAACAATTCATCTACCTGATGTTCATTCTCGTGTTGGTGATGATCGTTTCCTTCGTGTATTTGATTTTTGAAAACAGGGAGAAAATCAGAACGCCGAAAGATGTGGAAATGATCTTCCTCATCATTGAAATCACGGTGCTCTGCAACTACTTTTCGGGCAGATATATCAACATTTACTTCCGCCCGCTCGTGTTGGGGGGGCTGCTCACGCTGCTGCTCGTCAACCGCCGTTCCGCGGTTTTCGTCAACGTGGTTACTTCCCTTCTGACGTTTTTGATGGACGTGTTCACCAACGCGAATTTCGCCGCTACGGTTTCGGAATTCGCGCAGTATTCCTCGCTCGTCATCGGGTTTTCCACGGGGATTATAGGCGTGTATCTCATTGACGGCGTCGGTTCGCGCATCAAGGTGTTCGGCCGCGGACTGTCCATGATGGTGCCCGTCCTCGTCTGTCTCGCCTTGCTCGAACAGACCAACCTTTTGAAATATCCGGAAAGGGTGGTGGCGGGCGCCAGTTCCGCGGTGCTTTCCGTCGTGCTGTTCATGGCGATCCTGCCCGTTTTCGAATGGCTGTTCAACAAGCTCACGAGCTACCGCCTTTCCGAACTGACCGAGCACAGCGCCCCTCTCATCAAGCGTATGATCGAGGAAGCGCCGGGCACGTTCAACCACTCCATCGTGGTCAGCAACCTGGCGGAATCGTGCGCCATCGCCATCGGGGAGGACGCGCTCCTGGCCCGCTGCGCGGCGTACTATCACGATATGGGCAAGCTGAAACAGCCCGAATTTTTTAAGGAAAACCAGCAGGGCGGGCGCAACCCCCATAATGACCTCACGCCGGAGCTTTCCGCAAACATCATACGGGCGCACGCCAAGGACGGGTACGATATCGTCAAAAAATACGGACTGCCGCAGGAAATCGCGGACGTATGCATCCAGCACCACGGCACCATGCCCATGATGTTCTTCTATGCCAAAGCCAAGCAGTTTGCCGACGGCGGCGACGTGGATATCGAAAAATATTCCTACGCCGGCCCCAAGCCGCAGACCAAGATCGCCGCGATTTTGATGATCGCGGACGCGGGCGAAGCCGCGGTGCGCACGCTCAAAGACCGCACGAGGGAAAACGTGGACGCGCTTTTGAGCAGGCTGATCAACGAACGCATGCAGCTCAGGCAGTTCGAGGACTGCGACATTACGATGAAAGAACTAAACATCATCAGAAACACCATAGCAAACAACCTGACGGGCGTATACCACAGCAGGATAGAATATCCGAAAGTGAATTTGGAAGAGATAAAAACGGAAGAATCGGAATAATTATGGGAAGATTGGCGATAGAATGTCTTTCGCGGGACGTGAATTACAGAAAGCTCGCGAAAGAAGTTTATAAACTTTTAGGGCAGAAAGACAAGCTCCGCGCCGAGCTCACTTTTTTGAACGAAGACGAAATGATGCGTTTAAACAGCATGGCGCGGCATGTGGACAAAGTTACGGACGTGTTGAGTTTTCCTTCGCTGGACAATATCCGCGGCAGGGTGGTTACGGCGGCGGAATTTCCCTACGAAACGGAGGGCGCGTACGTTTATCTCGGTTCGGTCGCCATCTGCGAAAAGCGGGCGGCGGAACAGGCCGCGGAATACGGACATTCTACGGCGCGCGAGATAGAATACTTGCTTTTGCACGGGCTTTTGCATCTCTTCGGCTACGATCATATGACCGCCGAGGACAAAACGCAGATGCGCGCGCTTGAAAAGACGGTCATTGCGAAACTTTATCCGGAGGAAAAGGAATGAAAGCGGGCACGGTAGCCGTTATCGGCAGGGCGAACGCGGGCAAGTCCACGCTGGTCAACGTGCTGGTCGGGGAAAAGGTAAGCATCGTTTCGCCTAAGCCGCAGACCACGCGCGACAGGATTCTGGGCGTCCTCACGACGGACGATTATCAGATCGTATTCGAGGATACGCCGGGCATTTATAAGGCGGATAACGCCCTCAATTCGCTCATGCAGCGGACGGCAGAGCAGACGGCGAAAGACGTGGACGTGGTTCTTCTCGTCGCGGACGTGCACGAAGGGCTGAAAGAGAGCGACGAAAAGCTGATCAGGCGATACGAAAAGAGCGGCCTTCCGCTTGTGGTGGCGCTCAGCAAGACGGACATCGCCGCCGAAGACAGGCTGATTGCGGCGATAAAGGCGCTTTCGGATATAAAGGCGGAAATCGTTCCCGTTTCGGCGCGTAAGAACAGAAACACCGGGGAATTGCTGAAAGTAATTTTATCCGTTCTGCCCGAAGGCGGCAGGCTGTTCGATTTTCCCATCGTGTCGGACAGGTCGGAACGCTTTATGCTTTCGGAAATCATGCGCGAAAAGATACTCTTAAAATTCGACAGGGAAATACCGCACGGCGTGGCGGTCGTCGTCAACGAGTTTAAGGACAGGGGCGGCGTTGCGGACGTTTCGCTCGATATCGTGTGCGAAAAAGCCAACCACAAGGCCATACTCATCGGAAAACAGGGCTCGGCCATCAAGGAAGCGGGCACGCTCGCAAGGGCGGATATGGAAAAGCTGCTCGGCAAAAAGGTTTTTCTGACCACTTACGTCAAGGTGAAAGAGGACTGGCGCAACAGCCGGCGGCTGATCAAGGAATACGGTTACGGGGAAGAGGAAATTTAAGCGTATAAAATTTTTCCGCTGCACATACTAAGCGTATGGACAGAGAAAAATTCGATTTTGAAAACCCCGCCGATTCGGCGTGGGCGTTATTTGAAAAGACAGGCAATATTTCTTACTACATGTTGTATAAAAAGCTGACCGAAAAGTAAGAATCGGCGGATTTTGCGTTCAGCGCGCCGATTCGGCGTGGGCGTTATTTGAAAAGACAGGCAATATTTCTTACTACATGCTGTATAAAAAGCTGACCGAAAAGTAAGCGGAGGTTTTGTCCGCCCGATTTCGGCGTTACGGAGATCCATGGAAGAAAAGATAAACGCATTGATGATCAGGAGCGTTGATTACGCGGACAACGACAAAATACTTTCGCTGTTTTCCCTCGAACAAGGGGTAATTTCGGCAAAAATACGGGGCGTGAAAAAGGCCGGGGCAAAACTGAAATTTGCCGCCGAGCCTTTTTGTTTTGCCGAATATATCCTGGCTGGCGGCGGTTTCAAAACGGTAACGAACGCCTCTCTGCTCGACAGTTTTTACCCCGTGCGGGAAAATATATACAAGTTTTACGCGGCGGGCACGGCGGCGGAATTCGTAAAGCGTTACTGCCCCGAAAATTCCGTCGCGGAGGGACTTTTTCTCGAAACGGTGCGCTTTTTAAAACTTTGCGCCTATACCGATCTGCCGCCCGACGGCCTTCTGCTGATTTATCTTCTGCACGCGCTGGGGGAGATCGGCTATTCGCTCGGATTCGGCGGGTGCGCGGGCTGTGGCGAAAAGCCGAACCGCGTGTTTTTCGATTTTTCCGCGGGAGGGGGATATTGCGAGAACTGCCGTCCCGAAGGCAGCGTGGAGATCAGTCCCGTTACCTACGGGCTTTTAGGAACGCTGAACGGTATTTCGCTCGCCGACGTTACGGAAGATACCTTCCGCGAACTGGGCGTGGCGGATAACTATTACACGCGCGCGCTCAAACTCACGGCGAAATACCTGCGTACGGTAACGCGGGAGGAGCCGTCCAGCCTGAAAGAATTCATAAAAATGTACGAATTTTAAAAAATGGCTTGAAATATGCCCGCTTTTAGTGTAGAATAGTGTAGCCGGCCGCGGCCGGCTGTGTTATTAAATTTACTGTTAAATTTTTATCGGAGGAAGTTGCAGGAATGAAGTATGTTTACTTATTCAGCGAGGGGAACGGCAAGATGCGCGAACTTCTCGGCGGCAAGGGCGCGAACCTTGCGGAAATGACGGGGCTCGGCATGCCCGTGCCGCAGGGATTCACAATCACGACGGAGGCGTGCACGCAGTATTACAGGGACGGCGAGGTCATCAACGAAGAAATACAGTCGCAGGTCATGGAGTATATCGGCAAGCTGGAAAAGATCACCGGCAAAAAGTTCGGCGATCTCGACAATCCCCTGCTCGTTTCCGTGCGTTCGGGCGCCCGCGCGTCCATGCCCGGCATGATGGACACCATTTTGAATCTCGGTCTGAACGACGAGGTGGTGGAGCGTTTCGCCGCGAAGACGGGCAACCGCCGTTTCGCGTACGATTCCTACCGCAGGTTTATCCAGATGTATTCGGACGTGGTCATGGAGGTCGGCAAGAAGTATTTCGAAGCGCTTATCGACGAAATGAAGGAAAAGAAGGGCGTCAGGCTCGATACCGAACTCGACGCGGACGATTTAAAAGAACTTGCGCGCTCCTTTAAAGCGGAATATAAATCCAAGATCGGGGAGGATTTCCCCACCGATCCGAAAGAACAGCTCATGGGCGCGATCAAGGCGGTGTTCCGTTCCTGGGACAATCCCCGCGCCATCTATTACCGCCGCATGAATGACATTCCCGGCGACTGGGGCACGGCTGTCAACGTGCAGATGATGGTTTTCGGCAATATGGGCGACACCTCGGGCACGGGCGTGGCGTTTTCGAGAAACCCGTCTACGGGCGAAAAGGGGCTGTACGGCGAATATCTCATGAACGCGCAGGGCGAGGACGTCGTCGCGGGCGTGCGCACGCCGCAGCCGATCGACATGCTCAAAAAGGATAATCCCGCCGTTTACGAACAATTTAAAAATATCGTGGACAAGCTGGAAAAGCACTACCGCGACATGCAGGATATGGAATTCACCATCGAAGAGGGCAAACTCTTCATGCTGCAGACGAGAAACGGCAAGCGCACGGCGGCCGCGGCGATCAAAATCGCCTGCGACCTCGTGGACGAAGGCATGATCGACGAAAAGCAGGCGGTGCTGATGATCGATCCCAAACAGCTCGACGCGCTGCTGCATCCGCAGTTCGACGCGGCGGCGCTCAAGAAGGCGGCGCCCATCGCGCGCGCCCTGCCCGCATCTCCGGGCGCGGCCTGCGGCAGGATCGTGTTCACTGCGGAGGACGCCACCGAGTGGGCGACGGCCAAAAAGGAAAAGGTTGTGCTCGTGCGTTTGGAAACTTCCCCCGAAGACATCGAGGGCATGCACTATGCGCAGGGCATTTTAACGGTGCGCGGCGGCATGACGTCGCATGCGGCGGTCGTGGCGCGCGGCATGGGCACGTGTTGCGTTTCGGGCTGCGGCGAGATAAAAATAGACGAAGAAAACAAGGTGTTCACGCTCGGCGGAAAGACCTTCCGCGAGGGCGATTACATTTCCCTCGACGGTTCTACGGGCAACATATACGGCGAAGAGATAAAGACGGTGGCCGCCACGGTTTCGGGAGATTTCGGCCGCATTATGGCGTGGGCGGACAAGTACCGCAAACTGCAGGTGCGCACCAACGCCGACACCCCGAAGGATGCAAAACAGGCCCGCGCGTTCGGCGCGGAGGGCATAGGCCTTTGCAGAACGGAGCACATGTTCTTTGATCCCGACAGGATCGCGGCCATGCGCGAAATGATCGTTTCCGCTACGGTGCAGCAGCGCGAAAAGGCGCTTGCCAAACTTCTGCCCATGCAACAGGGCGATTTCGAGGCGCTCTACGAGGCGATGGAGGGGTATCCCGTTACCATTCGTTTCCTCGATCCGCCCCTGCACGAATTCCTGCCTACGGCGGAAGCGGACATCGTCGCGCTCGCTAAGGAAATGGATATGAAGATAAGCGACTTGAAGGGGATTATTGCCTCTCTGCACGAATTCAACCCGATGATGGGACACCGTGGCTGCCGTCTGGCGGTAACGTATCCCGAAATCGCGGCTATGCAGACGAGGGCGGTCATCGGCGCGGCGATCAACGTTGCGAAAAAACACCCCGACTGGAATATCGTTCCCGAAATCATGATCCCGCTGGTCGGCGAAGTCAAAGAGCTCGCTTACGTCAAGGGCATCGTGGTGAAGACCGCGGACGAATGCATCAAAGCGGCGGGCGCCGATATTCACTATAAAGTAGGGACGATGATAGAAATCCCGCGCGCGGCGGTAACGGCGGACGAAATCGCCAAGGAGGCGGAATTCTTCTCGTTCGGCACCAACGACCTCACGCAGATGACGTTCGGTTTCAGCCGCGACGACGCGGGCAAATTCCTCTCCGCGTACTACGAAAAGAAGATTTACGAAAGCGATCCGTTCGCAAGGCTCGACCAGACGGGCGTGGGCAGATTCGTCAAAATGGCGGCGGAGCTCGGCAGGCAGACGCGCCCCGACATCAAACTCGGCATTTGCGGCGAACACGGCGGCGACCCCTCGACCATCGAGTTCTGCAACAAGATCGGCCTAACGTACGTATCCTGTTCGCCTTTCCGCGTTCCCATCGCAAGGCTGGCG
>UQZE01000070.1 GCA_900545325.1 uncultured Eubacteriales bacterium | reverse complement strand
GGCGGCGGCATATGGTACACGTGGTTCGACAGAAAGCTGCGCCTTGCGGGCAGGCTTACGGTAAAGCGGGGAGATACCGTCTGTGCGAAACTCTTTTCATCGGCGGAAAATTTCGCGATTCCCTCGCTCGCGGTGCACCTGAACCGCGAAGTCAACAAAAATTTTGCCGTCAACGTGCAGACCGACGCACAGCCGCTTTTTGCGCTCGCTCCTTCCGCGGACGGATTGAACGCCTTGCTCGGCAGGGAGCTGGAAGAGAACGAAGAGCTCGTCGATTACGATCTGTATCTGGTCAGCGGAGAGGAGCCTTTCCGATCGGGACTGAGCGGAGAATTTCTCACCGCCGCGCGCGTTGACGATCTTACCTCCGCCTTTTCCTCGATAGAGGCGCTGATCGCCGCGGAGTTTCGTTCCGGGGTGAACGTCTGCGCGCTCTTCGACAGCGAGGAGATCGGTTCTTCCACTAACCAGGGCGCGGGGAGCAACCTGCTGAAACGCACGGCGGAGAGGATTGCTTTCGCGCTCGGCAAGAGCAAGGAAGAATTTTACGCCGCCGCGGAACGCTCGTTCGCCGTATCGGCGGACAACGCGCACGGCGCGCACCCCAACAAGGCGGAGCTATCTTCCCTGAACAAGGTATATTTGGGTGACGGCGTCGTCATCAAGCACCATGCCAACAGGAATTACACGACGGACGGTTTTACTTCGGGCGTGTTCAAGGCGCTGCTCGATAAACACGGGATAAAGCACGCCGATTTTCACATGCGTTCCGATCTGCCCTGCGGCGGCACGCTGGGAACCGTCTGTTTGGGCGAGATCTCCGTGGACAGCGTCGATATAGGCATAGCGCAGCTTGCCATGCACTCGGCGGCCGAAACGTTCGCGCTGTCCGATTATGCGGAAATGAAAAGGGCGCTGACGGCCTTTTACGGCTGCGAAATGCGCTCTGAAAAGGGCGGGATCGCGCTCGGCTGAATAGAATAAAGCGCTTTTCCCGATTAAAAAGAGCGGAGATTTTCATAAATCCCCGCTCTTTTTATTGCCCGACAAACCGCGCGTCAGCTTTTAATTCTTTTACGGTATAATAAACATTTGAGGTCTATCTTTTTGCCTAATTCGAGCACGATATCCTTTTCGCCTGCTCTTTCAAAACCTCTGCGTTCGTAGAATTGATAGGTGCATTGATCGTCGGTAAACAGGTAAATTTCTTTGTTTTTTTCCCTTTGTTCGAGTTCGTTCAGGAGCATCGTTCCCACGCCCTTGACCTTTGTTTCTGGATCTGCCGCCAAAAAACGGATTTCCCCGTCGGGCGCGTAACGTTCCGCGTATGCCTTAAACATTTCGCGGTTCGCTTCGTCATAAGGCATTACGCCGCCCCTGAAAAATAACTTTTGCAGCAGGTCGATAAATTTTATATAAACTTTTTTCCGGAACGATTTGTACGGTTTTTTTTCGCCTTTCATATCGGCAAGCAGAACGCCGAGCAGCTTGTCGCCTTCATAAGCGGCTATTACCTGGGTGGCGTTGGTATATTCCAGATACCAAAAATATCGGCCGTAAGCGTTGAGCGCGAATCTGTTTTTAAAATACAACCCGAAGTGCATGCCCTTCATGGCGTATTGCATAACCTTTTTGTGATCTTTCTTTTTGAGTTCTTTTATTTCCATCGTCCGCTCTTTTCCTATAAAATTCTATGCAGATATTATATAATAAAAAGTTTATAAAGTAAAATAAATAAGCGCGCCGTCCCGTTTGCAAGACGCCGCGCACTTGTGCATGTTGTATTTGCGGTCGGTTTTTTTAGCGGAATTCGGCGGAAGGCCGTTTTGCTTTTACGCCGCGGAAGATTGTTTTCTGAATTTTTTCAGTATCGGGATATTGAAGTAAAAGAGCAGCGCGATCACCGTGCCGATCCCCCAGCCGATGGGCCAGGACCAGAAAACGCCCTGCATGCCGAGTACGGGGGAAAGGATAAAGGCAAACGCCACGCGCAGGATCAGGTCGGCAAAGGTGCTTACCATAAAGCCGAGGTTGCCGCCGCAGCCGCGCACCGTGCAGTCGGCCGCGACTTTTAAATTGACCACGATAAAAAACGGCGAAACGATCTTTACAAAGAGTTTTCCGTAATCGAGCGCGGCGCTGCCGCCGTCTTCGAGAAACAGCCCCACCAACGTGCCGCTGAATAGGAAGACCAGCGCGAAGAGCACCATGGATACCGCGGAAGATATGACGAGTTCGGATAGAAAACCCGTCTTTATGCGTTTTATTTCGCCCGCGCCGAGGTTCTGGGAAGCGTAGTTCGTCAGCCCCGTGCCCAGCGTGCAGATGCAGGTCGTGCAGAAGATGAGGATTTTGAAGCCCGCGGTGAAACCCGCCATGGCGGATTCGCCGTAGCCGTTGATGATGGACTGGATAAACAGATTGCCCAGGGAAACGAAACCGTTCTGCAATACGACGGGAAGGGCCGCGACGCATACCGCGCCGAGCAGTCCCCAGGAAAAGGAGGGCTTTTTATAAGCGGTTTCTTCCTCGCGTTTGTAGTCGGCGTGCATCTTTTTCAGGCGGAACAGCAGGCAAATCAGCGTCAGTATGCAGGCGGCCGTCTGCGTGATGAACGTCGCCCAGGCCACGCCGCTCACGCCCCATTTGCAAACGGCGGTGAATATGTAGTCGAGCAGGATATTGGCGAGCGAGGAGGAAACGAGAAAGAAAAAGGGCGTTTTCGAATCGCCGAGCGCGCTGTATATGCCAGTCGCGAGGTTGTACAAAATGAGGGAGGGCAGTCCCGCTATATAGATGTTGAGATACAGCACGCTCTCTTTCATCACGCTGTCGGGCGTGCGGAGGGCGGAAAGAACGGGTCCGCTCGAGAGAAAACCCGCGCCCATGAGCACAACGCTCAGCGTGAAAAAACCGACGAAGGAAGAGAGTATGCAGGACAGCGTCCTGCGGGTGTCCTTAGCGCCGAAATAGCGCGCGGCGAGCACGGCGCAGCCCGCGTTGGCGCCGAGCGCCACCGCCATCAGAATATTGACTATGGACATGGAGGCGCCTACGGCGGCGAGGGCGCTTTCCCCTGCGAACTTGCCCGCGATCACGGTGTCGGCTATGGTGTAGATCTGCTGGAATACCGCGCTGCCGAGCAGCGGGAGCGTGTAGGCGAGCAGGATTTTCCAGGGCGTGCCCACGCTTAAATTTGCATTGCCTTGTTTCATAAAAATATCTCCGTAATTTTCAGCGAAAACATAATAGCACCGTCGGCGGCCGATGTAAAGCGATTGAATAAAAAAACTTAAAAATACTTGAAGAAAAAATTGATGTATTGTATAATATAAAAATGGAAAGCAAAAAAATGGAAAAAATATATCATACGCTGCCGCCGATTTACAGCGAAAACAGCCGCGTGCTCATTCTCGGCAGCCTGCCCTCGCCTAAATCGCGGGAAGTAAAAATGTATTACGGCAACAAGAGCAACCGCTTTTGGAAAACGCTTTTCGCCGTGTTCGGCGAAAGCGCCGTAACGAACGAGGAAAAGGCGGCTTTTATCCTGCGGCACAGGCTCGCGCTGTGGGACGTGATCGCCTCCTGCGAAATCGCGGGCGCGGCCGATTCGAGCATAAGAAACGCCGAGCCGAACGATTTCGGCCTTATTTTCCGCGCGGCGGATATACGCGCGGTCTTCACCACGGGCAGGACGGCGGCCGCTCTGTATAAAAAATTTACGGGCAGGGAAAGTTTCTGCCTGCCCAGTCCCAGCGGGGCGAACTGCGCGGTGTCCTTTTCCGCGCTTGTGGAAAGCTATAAAAAAATTACGGAATATCTATGATGAAAGAAGAGAGAAAAAAAGCGAGAGAAGAAAGATATTTTAAAACGCCCGTGTTCGAACGCTTCGAAGTCGGGCTGTTTTTGAGCCTGATCGGCGGGTTTCTGGACGCATATACCTTTGTCGCCCGCGGCGGCGTTTTTGCCAACGCGCAGACGGGAAATATTATCCTGTTCGCCCTCAATCTGTGCCAGGGGAATTTCTTTTCCGCGCTCAAATACGTGGTGCCGATCGCCTTTTTCGTCGTCGGCGTGATCATAAGCGAATTTATCCTTTCCCGACAGATCAAAAAGGGCGCGAAACTCGCCAACTACGCCGCGCTTTTATGCATAGAGGCCGCGGTGCTCGTCGGGGTGGCGTTCATTCCGTTCGGCAACGACTGGGACATGCTGGCGAACGCCACCGTTTCCTTCGTCGCTTCGGTGCAGTATTCCACGTTCCGCAAGATGGAAAACGTGCCATTCGCCACTTCGTTCTGCACGGGCAATCTGCGCACGGCCACGCAGTATTTTTACCGCGGCTGTGCCGAAAAAGACGTGGAAAAACTGTTTGTCGGTTTCAAACTCGCCGCTAATATCGTCTGCTTTGCGGGCGGCGTGGCGGCGGGGTATTTCGTTACGCGCGCGTTTTCGTTTTCCCCGCTCGCCGCGGGCGGACTGCTTTTGCTGCTCTGCGGTTATCTTGCGGCGGCAAAATCGATAAAATACAAAAAACTTGCAAAAAAACAGGCTTCCGAGGCGGAAAAATCGCAAACAGAGGCTTAAACGGTTGTCAAAACGCCCGTTTCATAGTAGAATAGAAAGGCTGATATTTTAACGGAGAGTAATATGTTACAGGTAGTGGGCGTATCGCTGCAATTCGGCAGCAGAAAGCTTTTTGAAGACGTAAACATCAAATTCACGAACGGCAACTGCTACGGCGTGATCGGCGCGAACGGCGCGGGAAAATCTACTTTCCTGCGCGTTCTTTCGGGCGAACTCGAACCCAACAAGGGTGAAGTTCTGCTCGGCAAGAACGAGAGAATGTCCGTGCTCATGCAGAACCAGAACGCGTTCGACCACGAAACGGTGCTGCGCACCGTCATGCTCGGACATAAGCGGCTGGTGGATATCATGGACGAAAAGGACGCGCTCTACGCGAAAGCCGACTTTACCGACGAGGACGGCGTGAAAGCTTCCGAACTCGAAACGGAATTTGCCGAACTCGGCGGCTGGGAGGCCGAAAGCGAGGCGGAAAAGCTCCTGAACGACCTCGATATCCCGCAGGAGGATTTCTATGCGGAAATGGGCGCGCTCGACGCGAAAAAGAAAGTTAAAATACTTCTCGCGCAGGCGCTTTTCGGCAACCCCGACGTCCTTTTGCTGGACGAACCGACCAACAACCTCGATATAAAAACCGTCAACTGGCTGGAAGATTACCTGCTGAATTTTGAAAATACCGTCATTATCGTTTCGCACAACCGCTACTTTTTAAATAAAGTCTGCACGCATATCTGCGACGTGGACTTCGGCAAGATCAACATTTTCTTCGGCAACTACGACTTCTGGTACAATACCTCGCAGCTTATCGCGCGGCAGATGAAGGAACAGAACAAAAAACTGGAACAGCGCGCCAAGGAATTGCAGGACTTTATCGCCCGTTTCGCGGCCAACGCCTCCAAATCGCGGCAGGCGACCTCGCGCAAAAAGGAACTTGAAAAGATCACGCTCAACGATATTCAGCCGAGCTTGAGAAAATATCCCTATATCGATTTCAAATACGAACGCGAGATCGGCAACGATATCCTTTTCGTGGAAGACCTCACGAAGAAAGGCTATTTCGAAAACCTTTCCTTCATTGTGAAAAAGGGCGAAAAGATCGGTTTCGTCAGCGACAACAGCCGTGCGCTCACCATGCTTTTCGACGTTCTCACGGGCAAGGAAGAGCCGGACGGCGGCACGTATAAATGGGGCGGCACGATCAAGGTCGGCTACATGCCCGAAAACAATTCCGAATACTTCGAAGGGCACGACGAAAACCTTGTAGACTGGCTGTCGCAGTATTCGTACGATCATTACGAAGAATTCGTCCGCGGCTGGCTGGGCAGAATGCTCTTTTCGGGCGAAGAAACGCAAAAGAGCGTTAAGGTGCTGTCCGGCGGCGAAAAGGTTCGCTGCATGCTGGCGAAGACCATGCTGGAGGGCGGCAACTTCCTCATTTTCGACGAACCTACCAACCACCTCGACCTCGAGGCGATCACGGCGCTCAACAACGGCATGAGCAACTTCAAGGGCTGCATGCTGTTCACTTCGCACGACAGGGAGCTGATGAACACCGTGGCGAACAGGATCATCGAGATCAACGGCTCCAAGACTTTCGATAAGCTTGTCAATTACGACGAATATCTGCAGCTGACGAAAGGTTTGTAATGATTTTTCCGCGATTTCGGGCTCGCTTTCTGCGTACGCTGACTTCGGGACGGCCCGACGGATAATTAAATAATAAAGTTGGCGAAAACGGTTGACAAATAAACGCTTTCGGTTTACAATAAAACCGTAAATGAAAAGTCCTTCCGTAACTGACGGAAAAGCGGTTCACCGCGAGGGAGCGAAAGGACGTAAAGCCGACCGTCTGGGCAGTTTTGATCGAAGATCAAAACTGCCCTTTTGTTTTGCAAAGGAGAGAAAAATGGAAGCTTGGAAAGGTTTTAAAAGCGGCCTCTGGCAGGAAAAAATAGACGTTAGAGATTTTATCCAGCGCAATTATACGCCGTATTGCGGCGACGAAGCGTTTTTGTGCGGTCCTACGGAGCGTACGGTAAAACTGAACGGCGAACTGAACGAACTTCTGAAAGAAGAGCGCGCGAAGGGCGGCGTTCTGGGGGTGGATACAGAAACGGTGTCTTCGCTTCTGAACTATCCCGCGGCGTATATAGACAAGGATCTCGAACTTATCGTGGGGCTGCAGACGGGCGCGCCGCTGGTGCGCGGCGTCAATCCGTTCGGCGGTATCCGCATGGCTCGCGCCGCGTGCAAGGCGTACGGCTACGAGCTTTCGGATAAGGTCGAAGAGGAATTCCGTTACAGGACCACGCATAACGACGGCGTGTTCCGCGTTTACGGCGAGGATATGCGCAAAGTCCGCCACGTGGGCATCATCACGGGGCTGCCCGACGCGTACGGCCGCGGCCGCATTATCGGCGATTACCGTCGGGTTGCGCTCTACGGCGTGGACAGGCTGATCGAGGAAAAGAAAAAGGACAAAGCCGCCGTCATTCAGGGGCTGATGACCGCCGAAACGATCAAGCTTTCGGAGGAGCTTTACGAACAGATAGAATTTCTGGAAAAATTAAAGGCGATGGCGGCCATGTACGGCCGCGACGTTTCGCGCCCCGCGGAAAACTTCGCGGAGGCCGCGCAATGGGTATATTTTGCCTATCTCGCGGCAAATAAGGAGCAGAACGGCGCGGCTATGTCGCTCGGCAGAGTGAGCACTTTCCTCGATATTTACGCCGAACGCGATTTGAAAAACGGCGTTTTAAGCGAAAGCGGCGTGCAGGAAATCGTCGATCACTTCGTCATCAAACTGCGCACAATGCGGCATTTGAGAACGCCGGAATATAACGAGCTTTTTGCCGGAGATCCGATGTGGATTACCGAAAGCGTGGGCGGCATGGGCGAGAACGGAAAGACGCTCGTAACCAAAAATTCCTTCCGCTTTCTGCATACGCTTTATAATCTCGGCAGCGCGCCCGAGCCCAACCTCACGGTGCTTTGGTCGCAGGCTCTGCCCGAAAATTTCAAAAGATACGCCGCGCGCGTTTCCGCCGAAACGGATTCCATACAATATGAAAACGACGATCTCATGCGCCGCGAGGGGGGCGACGATTATGCCATCGCCTGCTGCGTCAGCCGCATGAAAGTGGGCAAGCAGATGCAGTTTTTCGGTGCGCGGTGCAACCTGCCCAAAACCTTGCTCATGGCGCTGAACGGCGGCGTCGACGAACGTTATTTCATGCAGGTCGGGCCGAAAATGCCCGTCTACGAGGGCGAGGTGCTCGAGTACGGCAAGGTGATGGAGAGATTCGATTTTTACCTCGCATGGCTGGCGAAAACATACGTCAATACCATGAACGTCATTCACTTCATGCACGATAAATACGCCTATGAGAAATTGCAGATGGCGTTGCACGATACCGATGTGGAACGGCTGATGGCGTTCGGCATCGCGGGGCTTTCCGTCATAGCGGACTCGCTTTCCGCCATAAAGTACGCGAAGGTGAAACCGATCAAAAACGAGCAGGGAATTATCGTCGATTTCGAAACGACGGGCGATTTTCCGAAATTCGGCAACGATGACGACCGCGTGGATTCCATCGCGCAGGAGGTGTTCAAAAAGGTGTACGAAGAGCTGTGCAAAACGCCCGCGTACCGCGGCGCAAAACATACGCTTTCCGCGCTGACCATCACTTCCAACGTGGTTTACGGTAAAAAGACGGGGGCGACGCCCGACGGCAGAAAGGCGGGCGAACCGTTCGCGCCGGGGGCGAATCCCATGCACAACCGCGAGGTCAACGGGGCGCTCGCGTCCCTCAATTCCGTGGCGAAACTTTCCTACGATTACGGCAAGGACGGCATATCCAACACCTTTTCCATCGTGCCCGAAGCGTTGGGTAAGACTGAAAGAGAAAAGATCAATAATTTGGTCGCTATATTGGACGGGTATTTCGCGCAGGACGCCCACCATTTAAACGTCAATGTTTTAAACCGAGAAAAACTCGTCGAGGCGATGGAGGATCCCGAAAAATACCCCAACCTGACGATCCGCGTTTCCGGTTATGCGGTCAACTTCCACAAGCTCACGAAGGAACAGCAGCGGGAAGTCATATCCCGCACTTTCCACACGGCGGTCTGATATGAAGGGCATCATTTCTTCCGTGCAGTCGCTCGGCACCGTAGACGGGCCGGGCGTGCGCACGGTGGTGTTTGCCGCGGGCTGCCCGCTGCGCTGCGTCTACTGCCATAATCCCGAAACATGGCAGATGAAGGGGGAAGAGGTAGAGTCGGCCGAACTCGTGAAAAAGATCCTTCGGTTCAAGCCCTTTATCAAGGACGGCGGGGTTACGTTCAGCGGAGGCGAACCTCTCTTGCAGGGCGCGTTTTTCGCGGAAACCGCTGCGGCGCTCAAGGCCGAAGGGTTGCACGTCGCTCTCGATACGAGCGGCAATCACGCGGACGAACACACCGCGCGCCTGCTTGATCAAACCGATCTGATAATCCTCGACGTCAAGTTCGTCACGGAGGAGGACTATAAAAGATATACGGGAGGTTCGCTCGAAAAAACGATGTCCTTTCTGCGCCTAGCCGCGTCGAAAAAAAAGAGGGTGTGGATACGGCAGGTGGCGGTGAAGGGATTGACCGACGGAGACGAAAACGTGCGCGCCCTGAAGGCTCTTCTCGCCCCGTTTTCGGAGTTTATTGATAAAACGGAGTTTCTGCCTTTCAGAAAAATATGCCTCGAAAAGTACGATAGAATGAATATCGATTTTCCTTTGAAAAACCTAGAAGAAACAGATTCGATTACGATAGATAGAATGAATGCCGTTTTCGCAGAATAAAACTGCCGAAACGGCTTTTTTTCGTTTTGACTTGAAAAAGAGAAAATTTCGTTGTATAATAGATGCATGAAACGTTACATCATTGCGCTCGACGAGGGCACGACCAGCACCCGCGCGGTGCTTTACGATCTGAAAAAGAAAAAGATCGAGCGCATCGCCTCGCGCCCGCTCGAACAGTTTTATCCCGAATCGGGATATGTGGAAGAAAACGCCGCAGAGATCTACGCGGAAACGCTTTCCGCACTCGCGGAGACGATCGAGAGCGTTGCGGATACCAACGAGATCGCAGGGATCGGCGTGACCAACCAGCGGGAAACCGTGGTCATGTGGAACAAGAAAACGGGACGGCCGATTTATAACGCCATTGTCTGGCAATGCCGCCGCACGGCGGAATACTGTGAAAAGATTAAGGCCGAACATTCCGAAACGATCTATAAAAAAACGGGGCTTATTCCGGACGCTTATTTTTCCGCTACCAAGATAAAGTGGCTGCTCGAAAACGTGCCGCAGGCGAAAAAGCTGCTGGCCGAAAATAATCTATGCGCGGGCACGGTGGATTCTTATCTGATATACAAACTGACGGGCGGCCGGTCGTTCGTAACGGACGCGAGCAACGCCTCCCGCACCATGCTCTTCAATATCCATGCGCAGCGGTGGGACGAGGAGCTTTTAGAGCTTTTCGGAATCCCCGTAAGCATCCTTCCGAAGGTGGTGGACAGCACGGCGCGCGCGGGAGAATTTGAATACGAAAACGCAATAATCCCGATATGCGGCATCGCGGGAGATCAGCAGGCGGCACTCTTCGGACAGTGCTGCTTCGGCGAAGGATCGGTCAAGATTACCTACGGTACGGGCATGTTCATGCTCTATAATATCGGCGAATATACGCCGCCCGAAAACGAACTCGTGCTCACTACGGTGGCGTATCGTATCAGATCGGAAGAGCGTCG
>UQZE01000069.1 GCA_900545325.1 uncultured Eubacteriales bacterium | reverse complement strand
GGAAAAGAAAAAATCACCCCGCAACAAGACGATAGACTTCGGCGAGGAAGAAGGGCGGATCTACCTGCAGCGGGCGGTCGCAGCGGAAGAACTGACGGAAGAGCGGGTAAACGTTACCGTGCTGGGCGATATGTTCGAGGCGGTGAAACACATAGCGCGGGAAAGCGTGGACCTCATCGTCGCCGATCCTCCCTACAATCTCGATAAAAATTTTCACGGAAACCGCTTCGCCGCCACGGACAGCGGGGAATACGCCGCGTATACGGAAAAGTGGCTGAACGCCGTTCTGCCGCTGCTGAAAAAAAACGGCAGCGTTTACGTCTGCTGCGACTGGCGTTCGTCCATGGCGATCGGCGGCGTGCTCGAAAAAAAACTGAAAGTCATAAACCGCATCACCTGGCAGCGCGAAAAGGGGCGCGGCGCGGAAAGAAACTGGAAAAACGGGCTGGAGGATATCTGGTTCGCCGTGAACGGCAGCCGCTATACCTTTAATCTGGAGGCGGTCAAACTCAAGAAAAAGGTGATTGCGCCCTATCGGGAAAAAGGCGCGCCGAAAGACTGGACGGAGGAGGAAAACGGCAAATTCCGCATGACCTGCCCTTCGAACTTCTGGGACGACGTTTCTGTGCCCTACTGGTCTATGGCGGAAAACACCGCGCACCCGACGCAGAAACCCGAAAAACTGGTTGCAAAACTTATATTGGCGAGTTCGCGCGAGGGCGATCTCGTGTTCGATCCATTTCTCGGTTCGGGCACCACGAGCGTTACGGCGAAAAAGCTGGGCAGAAGATATATAGGCGTGGAACAAAATCCGCTTTACTGCGCGTGGGCGGAGAAACGGCTGGAGGACGCGGAGGAAAACCGCGGCATCCAGGGCTATAAAGACGGAATATTTTACGAGAGGAACACCAAATTATGAACGACGAACAGAAAATGAAACGGGAAATCGACGCCGCCGCGGGGCGGGAGAAGGCCGATCTCGTCATCAAACGGGCGAAGATCGTCAACGTATTCACGCAGAAGATCGAAGAGGGGGACGTCGCCGTTGTCGGCGACAGAATCGTCGGCGTCGGAGAGTATGCGGGCAAGACGGAGATCGACGCGGCGGGAAAATACCTCATACCCGGTCTGATAGACGGGCATATGCACATAGAGAGCACCCAGCTCACGCCCGAAGAACTTTCCAAGGCCGTCCTGCCGCACGGCACCACCACGCTTATCGCCGACCCGCACGAGATAGCTAACGTCTGCGGCGCGGACGGCGTGCGCTATCTCGCGGAAGCGTCCGCGAAAACGCCGCTCACGGTGAAGATCATGTTCCCGTCCTGCGTGCCCGCCACGCCTTACGAAAACAGCGGCGCGGTGCTGGACAGCGGGGAAATAGCCGCCCATATCGGCGATAAAGGCGTGTGGGGCTTGGGCGAATACATGAATTATCCCGGCGTGGTGAACGCCGCCGAAGAAGACGTGAAAAAACTTTGCGTCGCGCGGCGCAAAGGCTGCGCGGTGGACGGACACGCGCCCGAACTTTCCGGAAAAGAACTGAACGCCTATCTCTGCGGCGGGATAAAGACCGACCACGAATGCATGGGCGAAAAGGAAATAGAAGAAAAGATCGCGCGCGGCATGTACGTGCATATCCGCGAGGGATCGGCGACGAGGAACGCGGCGGCAAACGCAAAAGCGGTGCGCGCGGAGACCATGCGCCGCTTTATTCTCTGCACGGACGACCGCCACGCCTGCGACCTCAAAAGGGGCGGGCATATCGACAACGTATTGCGGATTTTGGTGCAAAACGGCGTAAATCCGCTTTGGGCGGTTACTATGGGCACGCTCAACACGGCGGAATGTTACGGGCTCAAAGGCTACGGCGCCGTCGCGCCGTCGTACGTCGCGGATATCGTATGCGTGGACGATCTGAAAAATTTCAACGTTTCGTTCGTCGTCAAAAACGGCAGACTCGCCGCAAAGGACGGCAGGCCGCTTTTCGAATGTGCGCGCCATGAGGACAAAAAGGTGCTGAGCACGGTGCATATCAAGCCGCTTGCGCCCGCCGATTTCGATATTTATTCGCGTTCGGAAAACGTCAAGGTCATACGCCTGCTCCACCAAAACGTCGTAACCGAAAAAATAATCCGCAAAGTCAGACTTGCGGACGGAAAGGTCGATATTGCGGGCACGGATCTGCTCAAGCTCGCCGTGGTGGAAAGGCATAAAGCCACGGGCAACGTCGGACTGGGGCTGATCGAGGGCTACGGATTGAAAAACGGCGCCATTGCGCTCACCGTTTCGCACGATTCGCACAACATCATCGTGCTCGGCGACAGCAGCGAAAATATGTACGCCGCGGTGAAAGAGATAGAAAGGATAGGCGGCGGCATGGCGCTCGTGAAGGACGGAAAAGTGGCCGATTCCCTGCCGCTGGAGATCGCGGGGCTTATGTCCGTGCTGGAAATAGACGAGTTTGAAAAAAGGCTCGAAAAGATGATCTCGGAAGCCTACGGCATGGGCGTCGCAAAGGACATTCAGCCCTTTATGAGCCTTTCCTTTCTGGCGCTCGTCGTCATACCCGAAATAAAGATCACGGACAGAGGCCTGTTCGACGTGGGCAGGTTCGGCTTTACGCCGTTAGAAGCGGAATAAGCGCCGCCGCGGCCACGCGGAGCACGCCGAAATTCCAGCTGACGAGCAGGTACCACAAAAATATCATGAGCGCGGCGAGCAGAGGCATGAGTATCATGAACGCAAGGCTTTTCAGGCGGTATTTGAACACGAACATGAACGCGTAAATGCCGATCGCGCCGCCCAGCACGGCGGCGAGCAGCAGTTTGCCGTCGCTCACGCGTTCGTCCTCGTCCTCGGCTTCGCTTGCGGTTTTCTGAAATTTTAGAAGCAGCACGCCGTACACGTTGATGGAAATCGTGTAAACGGCGGCCAAAACGTAACATAAAGCGAGCATGTTACCCCCGTTTGGTAAATGATTTTCAAGTTTAATTTGCGTAATTTTAGAAAAATTATAGACAAAACCCGAAAATAGTGATAAACTCAAAAGAAAGGGGAAAGGGAGAAACGTAAGATGAAATGTATGTATTGCGGCTGTACGGAAAGCAAGGTGATCGATTCGCGTTCGACGGAAGAGGGCACCATTATCCGCAGGCGCAGGGAATGCGTTTCCTGCGGCAGGCGCTTCACCACGTACGAAACGGTGGAAACAACGCCCGTGCTGGTGGTGAAAAACGGCGGAAACAGACAGACGTACGACCCGAATAAAGTGAAAAACGGTATTATTCGCGCCTGCGAAAAGCGCCCCGTTCCGATGTATAAAATAGATAAACTCGTGGACGAGATCAGCAAAAAGGTCTACAATTCGCTCGAGCAGGAGATCACGAGCAAGCAGATCGGCGAAATGGTGATGGACGGGCTCAAGGATATAGACGAGGTCGCCTATGTGCGCTTCGCCTCGGTATACCGTTCCTTCAAGGATATTTCGGCTTTTCTGAGCGAGCTGGAAGAGATGGTCGGCACAAAGAAAAACAAATGAAAACGGCGGGGATTTTGCCGCTTGCCGCGCAAGGATTTCCTGTTTTTGCCAAAGGCGCGCCTTCGGGCGCGTTTTTTTATTTTCCTTAACGAAGAATTAACGGAAATAGGGGTATAAAAGTGTTGAAAAATTCTTTCAGATATGGTAAAATTATAACGTTGTGTTAACTGAAGACAACACTTGTTACAAGATATTCGGAGGTTGTGATGACAAAAAAAAGTACGTTGCCGTTCAACGGCACAAAGGAGCAGGAGGCCGAGCTGAGGGCGGCGCTCGACGCGATCAAGGATAAAGAAGGCGCGTTGATGGAAGCGCTGCAGACGGCGCAGGGCATTTACGGCTACCTGCCTAAGGAAGTACAGGAGATCGTTGCGGACACGCTGGGCGTTTCCCTCGCGGAGGTCTACGGCGTGGCCACGTTTTATTCGCAGTTTTCCCTGCTGCCCAAGGGCAAGTATAAAATAGGCGTGTGCCTGGGCACGGCGTGCTACGTGAAAGGTTCGGGCGAAATCCTCGCCGAAGTGGAAAAGATACTCGGCGTGAGCGCGGGCGAAGTTACGCCCGACGGCAGATTTTCCATCGACGCCACGAGGTGTATCGGCTGCTGCGGTCTGGCTCCCGTCATGACGGTGAACGACGACGTGTACGGCAAGCTCACGGCGGACGGCGTCGCGGCCGTGCTCGCAAAATACATGAACGATTGAGGGGTAAACAAATGGACGTAAAAACACTGGAAGAAATAAAACTCCGCGCATTGAAGGAAATGGGGCCGAGGGCGGTGGAACCCGACTTCGGCGGCACCAGGACGGTTCTGGTCTGCGGCGGTACGGGCTGTACTTCGGGCAACTCCAAAAACATTCTGGCGCACTTCAAAAAGCGCGTTGCCGATGAAAAACTCGACGTAAAAGTCATCATGACGGGCTGTTTCGGGCTTTGCGCGCTGGGGCCGATCGTCATCGTGTACCCCGAGGGCGCTTTCTATTCGCAGGTAACGGAAGACCACGTGGACGAGATCGTGGACGAGCACCTTAAAAAGGGCAACGTGGTCAGACGCCTGCTGTATAAGGAAACGGTGGGCGAGGACGGATCCATCAAGCCGCTCGGCGAAACCAACTTCTATAAAAAACAGCATCGGGTGGCGCTCAGAAACTGCGGCAGGATAAACCCCGAAAATATCGAAGAATACATAGCGTTCGACGGATATAAAGCGCTTGCGAAAGCGCTCACGATGTCCCCCGACGAGATCGTGGACGTGATGAAGGCTTCGGGCCTGCGCGGCCGCGGCGGCGCGGGGTTCCCCACGGGCATGAAGTGGGACTTTACCAAAAAGGCGGCGGGCGATAAAAAATTCGTAGCCTGCAACGCGGACGAGGGCGACCCCGGCGCGTTTATGGACAGGTCCGTTCTGGAGGGCGATCCGCACGCCGTGGTGGAGGCCATGGCCATCGCCGCGTACACCGTCGGCTCCGACCAGGGCTACGTATATGTGCGCGCGGAATATCCCATCGCGGTAGAACGCCTCAAAATAGCCATCAGACAGGCGCGCGAATACGGCCTGCTCGGCAAAAACATACTGGGCACGTCTTTCTGTTTCGATATCGATATCCGCCTCGGCGCGGGCGCGTTCGTCTGCGGCGAGGAAACGGCGCTCATGACGAGCATCGAGGGTAAGCGCGGCGAACCCCGTCCGCGTCCGCCGTTCCCCGCGAACAAGGGATTGTTCGGCAAGCCTACGCTGCTCAACAACGTGGAAACCTACGCCAACGTGTGTCAGATTATTTTAAACGGCGCGGAATGGTTCGCAGGGATGGGCACGGAAAAGAGCAAGGGAACCAAGGTGTTCGCGCTCGGCGGCAAGATAGCGCACACGGGGCTCGTGGAAGTGCCGATGGGCACCACGCTCCGCGAGATCATTTACGAAATCGGCGGCGGCATTCCCGACGGCAAGGCCTTCAAGGCGGCGCAGACGGGCGGCCCCTCCGGCGGCTGTATCCCCGCTTCGCTTATCGACACAAAGATTGACTACGATTCTCTCATTGCCATCGGTTCGATGATGGGGTCGGGCGGGCTTATCGTCATGAACGAGGACAACTGCATGGTGGATATCGCGAAATTCTTCCTCGAATTCACGGTGGACGAGTCCTGCGGAAAGTGCACGCCCTGCCGGATCGGCACCAAGCGGCTTCTGGAAATGCTCACAAAAGTTACGGAAGGCAAGGCGACGGAAGAGGATCTCGACAAGATGGAGGAGCTCTGCTACTACATCAAGGCCAACGCGCTTTGCGGCCTGGGACAGACGGCGCCGAACCCCGTGCTATCCACCCTGCGTTATTTCAGGGACGAGTACGAAGCGCACGTCAGGGAAAAGAGATGTCCCGCGGGCGTATGCAAAAAACTTTTGAGATACGAGATCGACAAGGAAAAGTGCATCGGCTGTACAGCCTGCGCGCGGCAGTGCCCCGTGAACGCCATCGTCGGCACGGTCAAAACGCCGCACGAGATCGATCAGAGCAAGTGCATCAAATGCGGTGCGTGTATGGAAAAATGCCGTTTCAAGGCAATATCTAAGCGTTAAGGGGAGTGTGTGAAATGGTAAATCTTAAAATCAACGGAATGAACGTAAGCGTGCCCGAGGGCAGCACGATCCTGGAGGCCGCGCGCGTTGCGGGCATCAGGATTCCCACGCTCTGCTATCTGAAAGAGATCAACGCCATCGGCGCGTGCAGGATCTGCATGGTGGAAGTCAAGGGCGCGCGCAGCATGGTCGCGGCGTGCGTATATCCCGTGTCCGAAGGCATGGAGGTTACGACCAATTCGGATAAGGTTCTCGCGGCGAGAAAGACCACGCTCGAACTCATCTTGTCCGATCATAACCGCGCGTGTCTGTCCTGCCCGAGGAGCCTGAACTGCGAACTGCAGGCGCTGTCCAAGGAGTACGGCTGCGATTCCGCAAGGTTCGCCGGCGAAGTGCCCGAAAGCATTTACGACGACGCCACCGAATACCTCGTGCGAGACAACAGCAAGTGCATACTCTGCCGCCGCTGCGTGGCCGTATGCAAAAACGTGCAGGAAGTTTCGGTTATCGGCGCGACGGAACGCGGTTTTTCCACCAAGATAAGCTGCGCGTTCGACGAAGACCTTTCCAAAAATCCGTGCGTGGCGTGCGGGCAGTGCATCAACGTCTGTCCGACGGGCGCATTGCACGAAAAGGAGGAGATCGACGACGTGAAAGCGGCGCTCGCCGATCCCGAAAAGGTGGTTATCGTCGGCTGCGCGCCCTCGGTGAGAGCGGGATTGGGCGAAGAATTCGGCTATCCCATCGGCACCAACGTCGAGGGCAAGCTCGCCACCGCGCTCAAACTGCTCGGTTTCGATAAGGTGTTCGACGTCAACTTTGCCGCCGATATGACCATCATGGAGGAATCCAACGAACTGATCGAGCGCGTGGAAAAGGGCGGCAAGCTCCCGCTCATCACGAGCTGTTCGCCCGGCTGGGTGCGGTATATGGAGTTCTACTATCCCGAACTCATGGAAAACGTGAGTTCCTGCAAGAGCCCGCAGCAGATGTTCGGTGCGCTCATCAAGACCTATTACGCCGAAAAGAACGGTATCGATCCCAAAAACATTTTCGTCGTTTCCGTTATGCCCTGCGTGGCGAAGAAATTTGAAAAGACGAGGGATTATCAGAACGCCTCCGGCTATCCCGATATAGACGCGTCGCTGACTACGCGCGAACTCGCCAAGTTCATCAAGGAAAAGGGCATCATGTTCAACTGCCTGCCCGACGGGCAGATGGACAACCCGCTCGGCGAATTTTCGGGCGCGGGCGTCATCTTCGGCGCGACGGGCGGCGTCATGGAGGCCGCGCTCCGCACGGCCGTGGAAAAGCTCACGGGCGAAACGCTCGGTAAGCTCGATTTCAAGGAAGTGCGCGGCATGGAGGGCATCAAGGAAGCGAGCTATAAGGTCGGCGGGCTCGACGTCAAGGTGGCGGTTGCGAGCGGTTTGAAAAACGCCAAAGTGCTCTGCGAAAAGATAAAAAGCGGCGAGGCCGATTATCAGTTCGTGGAGATCATGTGCTGTCCCGGCGGCTGCGTGAACGGCGGCGGCCAGCCCATACTCGATACCTATACCAGGAGGGAGGTGGACTATAAGGCGCTCCGCGCGAAAGCCCTCTACGACGAGGACGCGGCCAAGACGATCAGAAAGAGCCATGAAAATCCCGTCGTCAAGGAAATTTATGAAAATTACCTCGGCAAGCCCGGCAGCCACAAGGCGCACGAGATCTTGCACACGAAGTACGTAAAGCGGAATAAATACAATTAAAAAAGAGCGCGGCTTTTTCGAGTCGCGCTTTATTTTTGCAAAAAAACGGGGAAAATATCGTTTATTGTTGACAAAAGCGCGCGGGTGCGTATATACTGTAATTAATGATAAACGTTGGTAGGAGGGGTGTATGAGAAAAATATTGACTATTGCAATGGCTGCGGTTCTGGCGTTCGGCGCGTTCGCAATGAGCGGTTGCGGCGATAAGACGTTTAAAGGCAACTACAAAACGGAAGCCACCGCGGAAGAAGTGCGCACCGCTTTGACGGGGATCGACCTCGGCAGTGCGGCGGAACAAAGCGGCGGATTCGAAATGGATTTCAAGCTGAAATTGAATACGGAAATGAGCATGAACGCGCAGGGCGCGAGTATTTCCTCCGAATCCGGCATGGACTACAAGGGCGATCTCGCCGTGAAAGCCGAAGGCGAAACGATTTCGGGCGCGGGCAAGATCTCGGGCAAGACGACGGGCGAAGGGAAGAGCAGCATGAACGCGAGTATATATATCGCGGGCGAATTTATCTACCTCGATATGAAACTGACGTCGGGCGGGCAGAAACTCGAACAGAAAATTAAGATGCCGCTTTCGCTCGACGGCGTAATTCCCTTTAATGCGCTTTCCGCCGAAGCGGAGAACGAGTCCTCGTCGCTTTCTTTCGACGTCGAAGAACTGATCGGCATGATGGAAAGAGGCGTGAAAGTATATCTGGACGAGAGCGACGGCACGAAGATCAAAATATCCGTTACCAAAGAATTCCTGATGGAGGAAATCGGCGAAGAGGGACTAGCGCTGAGCGACGCGGCGGTGGATATTTATGTCGTGTTCGACGAAAACGACGCGCTCGTCGGCGTGAAAGCCGATATGAAGATAAAGGGCGAAACGGAAATGAGCGGCATGAATATGAAAATCGATTTGAATTTCGGCGTTTCCGTGAAATCGGGCGACGTCAAGGTGGCGCTGCCCTCCGATCTCGATTCGTATCCGCTCGGCGGTTTGAATTAACGATAAAAAATATTCGTTCCCGCAGAGTTTATCGTCTTTCGGCTGAAACATAAACGAAACCCCGCCTTGCGGTCTGTCTTTTCTGCTTTGAAAAAAGGCGTTCCGCAGGCGGGGTTTTTCACTTTTTCTGCCTTATTTTATCATGCGCACCCTGTACACGCCGTCAATGGCGGCGATTTCGGCAAGCGCCTTTTCGTCGGCTTCGGCGGCTATATCGAGTATGGTATACGCCGTTTCGCCCTTGTTCTTGTTCTCGAAGTTCTCTATGTTGATGCTCTCTTTCGCGAGAATGGACGAGATCTGCGCGATCATGTTCTGCTGGTTCTTATGGAGCACCGTAATTCTGTACGGGGTGCAGCGCGCGGATGAACACGCGGGGAAGTTTACCGAATTGACGATATTTCCGTTTTCGATAAAATCCTTAAGCTGTTTTGCCGCCATCACGGCGCAGTTGTCCTCCGCCTCCGGCGTGGAGGCGCCGAGGTGAGGGAAACAGAGTATGTTCTTTTTGCCGATCAGCTTTTCGCACGGGAAATCGCACACGTATTTGGCGAGCTTGCCGCTCTCTACCGCCGCGATCACGTCGTCGTTGTTCACGAGTTCGCCCCGCGCGAGGTTGACGAGCACGGCGCCGTCCTTCATCTTGGCGAAGAAATTCTTGTTCAGAAAGCCCTTGTTGTCGGCAAGCAGCGGCACGTGCACGGTAACGTAGTCCGCGTTCGCGGCGATCTCGTCGAGCGAGGTCGCGCGCTTGATCTTGCGCGTAAGCGAAAGGGCGTTGTCCACCGAAAGATAGGGATCGTAGCCGAGCACCTTCATGCCGATGGCCTCGGTGGCGTTGGCGACCTTCGCGCCGATGGCGCCCAGGCCGATAATGCCTATCGTCTTGCCGAGCAGTTCGTGCCCGACGAAATTTTTCTTGCCCTTTTCCACGAGCTTGGGTATTTCGTCGCCCTGATCGGCGATGGAATTTACCCATTCGAGCGATTCCGCAAGCTTTCTGCCGCTGGCGAACAGCGCGGCGAGCACGAGTTCCTTGACGGCGTTGGCGTTTGCGCCCGGCGTGTTGAATACGACCACGCCCTTTTGCGCGTATTCGGCGGAGGGGATATTGTTCGTTCCCGCGCCCGCGCGCGCCACCGCTACGACGCTGTCGGGCATGGCGTAATCGTGCATGGAAAAGCTCCTCAGCATAATGCCCGCGGGGTTTTCCGCCTTATCGGATAAAATATAGTTTCCGCCCAGCGCCTCCGCGGCGACGGGGCTGATCGCGTTCAAAGTCAGTATTTCTTTCATGTTTCACCGCCTTTATTTATTTTGCAGCTCGAATTTTTCCATAAAGGATATAAGCGCTTTCACGCCCTCCACGGGCATGGCGTTGTAAATGGAGGCGCGCATTCCGCCCACCAGCCTGTGTCCCTTGAGGGAAACGAGCCCCGCGGCCGTTGCCTCTTTTACGAACTTAGCATCGAGTTCCTCGCTGCCCGTTACGAAGGGCACGTTCATCAGCGAACGGTCTTTTTTGACGACGTAGTTTTTATACAGCTGGGAATTGTCTATAAAGTCGTATAAAAGCCCCGCCTTGTATTCGTTCACTTCCTGCATGGCCTTGACGCCGCCCAGCTTTTTCAGCCTGCGGAGCACGAGCATGGCGACATAGATGGGGAAACACGGGGGGGTGTTGTACAGGCTGTCGTTCTTATCCTGTATGTCGTAGCGCAGCATGGTCGGGCATATGTCCTTCTGCTTTCCGAGGAGGGAACGCTTCGCAATGACGATGGTAACGCCTGCGGGAGCCACGTTCTTCTGCGCGCCCGCGTAGATCACGCCGTAGTCGGCGACGTTCACCGTTTCGCTTAAAATACAGCTGCTCATGTCGGATACGATGGGCGCGTCCGTTTTCGGCAGGGCGGTGTAGCGCGTGCCGAAAATGGTGTTGTTGGACGTGATGTGCACGTAATCTATGCCGTCGCGGAATTTTATTTTGTCCACGTCGGGAATATAGGTGAAATTCTTGTCCTTGGAGGAAGCCGCAACCGCGGCGTCGCCGTATTTGAGGGCCTCTTCATAGGCCTTGGTCGCAAAATTGCCCGTAAGCACGTAATCGGCCTTGCCGTTCACCATAAGGTTGAG
>UQZE01000068.1 GCA_900545325.1 uncultured Eubacteriales bacterium | reverse complement strand
CACGACGCTCTTCCGATCTGCTTTTAATTTTTCGCCTGCCGCCGTTGCATGCGTTTCCAGTTGATAAAACCGTATATGTCGTTTGCCGAGAAGTCATTGCGGCGATAAACGGCGTCGGGGAAAGATTGTGCGTTCCGCACGCTTTTCCGCGCCGCATTGCAGCAAACGGTTTTATTTTTCTATATAAAAATAACGGTTTTTGAAGTCTATTTCAAATGCTGTGTTTTCAAAAAAATCAATACCCAATAATCCCGCGACCGAATTATTTTTCACGCCGAATACGGCGTTGGGCAAAACTGTCGCATAATTTAGATTGAAAATTACCTTTTCGTATTGCAATGCAAGATTGTGCGTAACGAACGCTCGTTCCGTACGGGAACTGCCGACTCCGCGCGTTTCTGTTTTCGCAGGCTTTAAGTTGTCGAGGCGGGTATGCCAGGTTTTGTCGAGAATCGTTTCTGTATGTCCGGTATCAAAACCGAAAAACAAGGGTTCCGTACCGTAGGTAAGTTTAATAACGGGGTAATCGGTATAAAATAAATTGTTTGCTTTGACGGGACCGTCTTTTAAAATGCAATAGGATTTATTTTTCTTATCGATCCGCCAATAGAAGCGAGAGATAATGTCCCATCCCAAAAACATCTGCGCAGGAAACGTTTTTCCGTTGCCGTCGACGCCGAAGTCGAAATAATCGTCGGGAATTATTCCCGATACGGCGTTTTCGATCGTAATGCCGCCGAGATTTATACTGCTTACCGCCGCCTTTTCGATCCGAAAAGATTTTCCGTTATTGTTTACTGCCGTTAGAGGATTTTCAATGACGCATGCTTTGATTTTTCGGGCAAGAGAGTTCGCGATAATACTGATCGCGGCTCCCGTATCGAACATGGCGGTAACGTGAAAACCGTTGATCTCAACGGGAATGAAAATTAATTTGTCGAAAAGACCGTCGTAAAATTGATAATTTGCTCGCTGCATATACACAGTTTATCATAGATTATCTTTAAAGTAAATAAAATTTTTTTGCGCCATATGCAGAGGGCATTTATCGGTGTCGGCGCGGATGCTGCGGAAAGTGAAGCCCGCCGCGCAAAAAATACAGAAAAAATCGCCTTTTTACTAAAAAGGCGATTTTATGAAATGGCGGAGATGGAGAGATTCGAACTCTCGAACCGCGATTAACGGTTACACGATTTCCAATCGTGCGCCCTCGACCAGCTAGGCGACATCTCCTTGACTTTCAGCCGCTTAACAGTATATACCAAAACGGAAAATTTTGCAATCTTTTTATAAGCGTTTTTTTGAAAAAACGCCGAAATTTCTTGTATATCACCGCTATGAAATGTTATAATAGCAAAAAACCGATTATAACCGCCCGCTTTCGGGCGGGAAAAGGCGGATAAAGAAAGAGAGGACGGGAGCCGTGCAGGAAAAGACCAACGTGATGCGCATACTCGATAAGGCGAAGATAAGTTACAGAGAATATACCTACGGGGGCGGGGCGCTGAGCGGCGTAGAAGTGGCCGCGCAGCTGAACCAGGAGGAAAAAAGGGTGTTTAAAACGCTCGTTACCGTTTCTAAGTCGCTGAAATATTACGTATTCATGATCCCCGTGGCCGAAGAGCTCGACCTGAAAAAGGCGGCCGCGGCGGTGGGGGAAAAGGCCCTTTCCATGCTGAAGAGCAAGGACCTTCTCCCTCTCACGGGATACGTGCACGGCGGTTGTTCGCCGATCGGTATGAAAAAAGCCTTTCCGACAATCGTCCATGCGAGCGCGCAAGAATGCGAAAGCATTATTTTCAGCGGCGGCAAAATAGGTTATCAGGTGGAACTGCGCCCCGCCGATCTCGAAAAAACGGTAAAACTGCGCTATGCGGACGTCGTGGCAGACGTGTAAAGGCTCCCGCCGATTTCGGCTGGAGCCTTTTTTTAGATAAATTTTATATCGATCGGCGCGTTTTCGGTGTAAACGGAAAGCGATTTGCTTCCGCTTTCGGTGTTCTGCAAATTATTTGCCGCATTGCTCGTAACGGCGGTAATTTTGTAATCGCCCGCATTGCCGCGCACCGTGCCCTTTATCGCGCCGTTCGTCGTTTTGAGCGAAACGTCGTCCGATTCGAGCGCTTCGAGCGCGATAGCCGCGTTGCTCGTTTTCGCGTCTATTCTGCCGCAGATAACGTCGGCAAGATCTATTTTTCCGTTAAAAGTCGAAAGCTCGGCGCTTTCCGCCTGTACGTTGCTGAGAGCAATGCTGCCGTTCGTCGTTTTGAGGGAAAGGGCGCGGTACCTGCCGCCCTCTACGCGCACGGAGGCGTTTTGGGACGAAATATCCACGTCGTACGCGCCGTCCGCAGGGAGGACGATTTCTATCTTCGGCACGGCGAAATTGATCTGGACGAGCCTGTGATACCATTTGATGTCGGCCGTTTCCGTCAGCGTAAGCGCGCCGTTTTCGTTCGATACCGCGACCGAAGAGAGCTTTTCGCCCGTATAGTAGTATTTTTCGGGATACGTTACGGTTATTTCGCGTGCGCTTTCGTCGGTGCGGACGACGATTTCCGTTTCCGTGAAATCGACGGCTATCTTTTGCGTATCGGCCGTTTCCGTAACGGTAATGTTTTTATAGGCGATGCTGCCGAGGCTGTTTACGTTCCAGTCGAGCAGTCCGAAACCGACCGCGAAAGCTATCGCGCCCAGAATGGTTATTATAAGTCCTATCGTCATACAGATCTTTACTTTTTTCATTTTTTCACCGCCTTTGAGCCCGTGAACGTGGCAGCGCTCCATTGAAAGTATTTTACAAGCAGTTTACACGAAAGCGGGGTGAGCTTGAAAAAGAGGGGAGCGAGAACGAGGCCCAGCCCGATCGCCGCCGCCGATAGGCCGTAATAGGCAATGAGCACCGTTGCGAAACCGTGCCGTATGTGCTGTACGATATAAAATCCCATGCAGCCCGCGCCTGCGAGCGCAACGCCCGCAAAGGACACCGCGAGGGAAACGCAGGCCGCTATGAGCGAAATGATCACGCAAACGAGCGCAACGCCCGCCAGTACCTGAAAACATACGCCCGCGGCGATACGCCCCGCGGAAACGCCCGTCTTTTTCGCGGCCGGTTCCGCATATTCCGAAAGAAAGCGAGCCGCCACGTCGGCGGGCGCGCCGAATTCCCGCAGGATTTCTTCTTCGCTCATGCCGGATTCCGCTTTGTCGTCAAACATTTCGCCGTAATAGGATAGAATCCTGTCCCGTTCCTCCCGCGGCAGGCGCGAGAGCCGTTTTTTCAGTTTTTTGTTCCAGTCTTTGCGTTTCATGTTTTACTCCTTACTGTCGCCGAGTATAAAGGCGTATATCTTTTTCAGTTCTTCGATGTCCTCGATGAACTCGTCTATCTTTTTCAGGCCTTTTTCCGTGATCATATAATATCTTCTCAGCCGGCCGTTATGCTCCTTTGTCCGCGTTTTCACCGCGCCCGAGCTTTCCAGCCGTTTGAGTATAGGATAGAGCGTGGATTCCGAGATCTCGATATAGGGCGCTACGTCGGAAATGATTTTATAGCCGTACGATTCTTCCCTGCGGAGCACCGCCAGCACGCATACGTCCAGCATGCCTTTTTTCAATTGTATGTCCATTCGCCGCCTCCTATACCTCTTTACGCATAATACTATACAATGCATAGTATTATTTGTCAAGCCTTTTTTTGAAGTTTTCTTAAAAAAATTCCGCGCGGGAGAAGGGCTGCCGTAAAAAGAACTTGACGGAACGTGCGCGCGCGGTGTATAGTTTTTATAAAAGGGGAAGAATAACAGAGAGGTGAAACGGAATGGGGATCAAGGAAACCGAAAAGAAGTTTACCGCGAGCACCTGCCGCCGCGCGGAGATCGTGGCTTTTAAGGGCAGAGGCGCGGTGCTCACCGATATTCTCGGCGACAGGTTTGTCGATTTCGGCGGCGGGGGCGCGGCGTGTGCCCTGGGGTTCGGCAACAAAAAGTGGACGAAAGCCGTGATAAAACAGGTGAAGAGAGCTCCCTTTGCGGGGAACGCGTATTTTTCCCGTCCCGTCGCGGAATTTGCGAAACAGCTTTGCCGCCGCGCGAAGATGAAGGAGGCGTTTTTCGCGTCCTCCGCCGACGCTGCGAACGAGTGCGCCATCCTCGCCGCCCGCAAATATTCCGCCGATAAATACGGCGCGGGGCGGCATACCGTCGCCGTGTTGGAAAATTCGTTCCACGGATATTCGCTGGCCGCGCTGTCTGCCGCAGGGGCGCTGGCGGAGGGGTGCGGCCCCGCGGCGGAAGGGTTTATTTCCCTGCCCGCCAACGACGCCGAGGCGCTTTCCGCCGCGCTCGACGGTTCAGTCTGCGCCGTTATGATCGAAACGGTGCAGAGAAAGACGCTTGCCGCGCTCGAACGGGAGTATCTGGAAAAGCTGGCGGAACTCTGCAAAAAAAAGGACGTGCTTCTGATCGCCGACGAAACGTTTACGGGTGGAGGCAGAACGGGGCAGCTCTTCGCTTATATGAATTACGGCCTCGCGCCCGACATCGTTACCGCGTCGGCGGGTTTCGGCGGGCCGCTGGGCGCCGCGCTCTTCGGCGAAAAAACGGCCGGCACGCTCGCCTGCGGCGTTTACGGCGCGCAGGGGGGCGGCGATCCCGCGGTATGCGCGGGCGCGCTTGCGGTTTTGAACGCGCTGAACGAAAAAATGGCGGAAACGGTGAGAACGTACGGCCGCCGCATGCGCGAGGTCCTTGCGGAATGCGATAAGGTAAAACGTTTCGGAGGGCTGGGCATGCTGGTCGGCCTGGAAGTGGACAACGCGCCCGCCGTACAGAGAGAATGTTTCGACAGGGGCCTGCTCGTGCGGACGGAGGGGGAGCATATCGTAGTTCTCACGCCGCCGCTGAACATAGACGAGGAAACGCTGGAAAACGGATTGAACGCGCTGAAAAACGCGCTCGGATAAAAAAGCCGCCCCGCATTTGCGGGACGGCTTTTCAGTCTTCGAACGCGTAGGCGTCGTAAAATTCGCGGCGCGCGCCTTTTTCGAGGGCGGTGAACAGAAATCGCCCCGTAATCTCGCGAACGGCCATGCCGTTTTCCTCCGCAAAGGAAAAAAATTCGGCGGCGTTATTGTTGTCCCGCCGTTCCACTTCCACGCGGAGCAGGCCGTGCACGCACCTTTTGACCTGCGGTCTGCGGCCGTACTTTTCAAGAAAGGCTTCGTCGTCCAGAATGAGCGCGTTGATCGGCGCCTTTCCGCGTTCGCAGTACGCCGCGCTGCACGTTTCGTCCTTGAGAAAGCAGCGCATGATCTCCTTTGTCGTTTCGTAGACGGGAAAAGAACGCATTTCCCGCGCCTTCGCGATGTAAAGCGGGCGGCCGTCGAGCTGGAAAAAGACGTCCAGCATGCGCTTTTTTTGTTCCAGTTTATAGAGCGCGGTCTGCAGCTTTTCTATTTCGCCTTTCAGCCTGTTCTCGTTGTCCGCGAGTATGCTCTTTATATCCTCCGGGCACGCTCTCAGTATTTCGCGGATTTGTTTTGCCGACAGCGCGAGATTTTTCAGAAATACGATCTCCCAGATGTCTTCGACGGCGGATAAAGTCGGCAGGCGGTAATTGTTTTCCGCGTCGCGCTCGAAACGGATCAACCCTTCCTTTTCCCAGAAACGGAGCGCGGAGGCGTTCAGTCCGAAGATGTCCGCGACGGAGGAAACGTTATTTTTTTTCTGCATTTTTTCTCCTTGAAAAAATTTTTTTATTTGATCGCTTGACATTAAAGTAACTTTAAGGTTTATAATAGCGTATGCCGCCGAAAAACCGCGCGCTTGCGCGGCAAGGCGGACGTAATTAAGATCAAGTATATCATTTTTTCGGGGTGATTGCAATGAAAAAGACCTTTATCCGCTATGTTTTTCCTTCTATGATAGCTTTCGTGTTCAGCGGGCTTTACGCCATGGTGGACGCGTTTTTCGTCGGCAGGAACGTAGGGGATTCGGGCCTTGCCGCCATAAACATAGCCTATCCGATGGTGGCGTTCGTGCAGTCGGTCGGCACGGGGATCGGGATCGGCGGCGCCGTATATATAGCGACCTGTATCGGGAATAAGGACGCGCGCCGGGAACGGGATTATCTGCTTTCCACCGTCATTTTCCTCGCCGCAGCCGCGGTGGCGCTTACCGCGCTCATTCTCCTTACGTATTCGCCCCTGCTCACGCTGTTCGGCGCGCACGGCGCGGTGCACGAGAGCGCTTCCGATTACATAACGGTGATCATTGCGGGCGCGGCGTTTCAGGTGTTTTCCACGGGACTGGTGCCGATTTTGAGAAATTACGGGCAGTCCTTTCTGGCGATGCTGTCCATGGTGCTCGGTTTCGTGACGAACATTGTGCTCGACTGGCTGTTCGTGCAGGTGCTGAAAACGGCGCTTACGGGCGCGGCGCTCGCAACGATCATAGGGCAGGCCGCCACCGTGGTGCCGTGCACCGTCTATCTCATATGGAAAAAACGGGGCAAAGAGGGAAAGTTTACCTTTTCTTTCCGGGATTTCGGCTCCATCGCCCGCGTAGGTCTGTCGCCTTTCGGCGTAACGCTCTGCCCGAATATCGGCGTGATCATCATGAACCGCGTCGCCTACGAATACGGCGGCGATCCCGCCGTGGCGGCCTATGCCGTCATAGCGTACGTATATTTTTCGCTGCTCCTCATCATGCAGGGCATAGGCGACGGCTCCCAACCGCTCATAAGCCGCCATTACGGCATGGGCGAACTGAAAAACGCGCTCACGGTCAGAAGGTACGCGTTCACCACTTCGCTCATCACGGCCGCGGTTCTCTTTGCCGCCTTGTTCTTTACAAAAGGATATATTCCCGTTGTCTTCGGCGCAGGGGAAGAGGCCGCCGCTATCGCGGAACACGCTCTGCCGTATTTCGGTATAGCGGTCTGCCTCGCAGCGGTGAACAGGATATGCACGGCGTATTTTTACTCGGTCAAGAGCAACGCCCTCGCCTATACCACGGTATACGGCGAAGTCGCCTGTCTTGCGGTGTTTGCGGTGCTTTTTCCCATGGCCTGGGGACTGGACGGGCTTTGGATCGCGAATCCCGCGTCGCAGGCGGTCGTTGCCGTGCTGGGGACGGCGTTCTGTATCGTCTCCGACAGAAAGCAAAAACGAAAATTCGCAGACGAAAAGGCGGAACAATAGTTCCGCCTTTTTTATTTGCCTTTATTCGGCCGGCCTGTTTTTAATACATGCCGCCCATGCCGCCCTGCGGCATCGGCGCGGGTTCCTTTTCGGGAATATCCGCCACGATGCTTTCCGTCGTGAGGAAGATAGAGGCGACGGAAGCCGAATTCTCAAGCGCGCTTCTCGTAACCTTGGTCGGGTCGATGATGCCCGCTTTCACCATGTCGGTGTATTCGTTGGTCAGCGCGTTGAAACCGTAGTTGACCTTTTTGGATTTAAGCACTTCGTGCAGAATGACCGAACCGTCGAGTCCCGCGTTGTTCGCGATCTGCTTCAAAGGCGCTTCCACGGCTTTCAGAACGATGTTCGCGCCCGTCTTTTCGTCGCCGTTCAAGCCCGCAACGTATTTTTTCAGCGCGGGAACGGTGGAGATCAGCGCGATGCCGCCGCCGGGGACGATGCCTTCCTGCACAGCCGCGCGGGTCGCGTTGAGCGCGTCCTCGATGCGCAGTTTCTTTTCCTTCATCTCTATTTCGGTTGCCGCGCCCACGTTGATGACGGCTACGCCGCCCGCGAGTTTCGCCAGCCTTTCCTGTAATTTTTCCTTATCGTAGTCGGAGGTCGTTTCCGCGATCTGCGCCTTGATGGATTGTTTTCTCGCTTCGATGGCAGCGGGATCGCCCGCGCCGTCGATAATGGTGGTGTTGTCCTTATCGACTTTGACCGTACCCGCTCTGCCCAGCATGTCGGGGGTAACGTCCTTGAATTCGTAGCCGACGTCCGAGGATATCACGGTGCCGCCCGTCAGAACGGCTATGTCTTCCAGCATCGCCTTTCTTCTGTCGCCGAAACCGGGCGCTTTCACCGCCACGCAGTTGAACACGCCTTTGAGTTTGTTTACGACGAGCGCCGCCAGCGCGTCGCCCTCCACGTCTTCCGCGATGATGAGCAGTCTCTGTCCCTGCTGCGCGATCGGTTCGATCACGGGCAGGATTTCCTGAATAGAGGATATTTTCTTGTCTGTGATGAGGATCACGGGGGATTCGAGCACGGCTTCCATCTTGTCGGTGTTGGTAACCATATAGGCGGAAGCGTAGCCCCTGTCGAACTGCATGCCTTCCACCGTGGTGAGCTCGGTCTTCATGGTCTTGCTCTCTTCGATGGTGATAACGCCGTCCTTGCCGACCTTTTCCATCGCCTCGGAAATGAGCTGGCCGACCGAATCGTCGCCCGCGGAAATCGCCGCAACCTGCGTGATGGAGGTCTTATCGCTCACGGGCTGGGAAAGATTTTTCAGCTCGTTTACCGCAACTTCCACGGCGCCCGCAATGCCCTTTTTCAAAATGATGGGATTGGCGCCCGCCGCCACGTTCTTCAAGCCCTCTTCGATCATCGCCTGCGCGAGTACGACCGCCGTCGTCGTGCCGTCGCCCGCCACGTCGTTGGTCTTGGTGGAAACTTCTTTCACCAGCTGCGCGCCCATGTTCTCGAAAGCGTCTTCGAGTTCGATGTCTTTCGCAATGGTAACGCCGTCGTTCGTGATGAGCGGCGCGCCGTATTTTTTATCGAGAACCACGTTTCTGCCCTTGGGGCCGAGCGTGATCTTTACCGTATCCGCAAGCGTGTTTACGCCCTTTTGCAAAGCTTTTCTTGCTTCTTCGCCGTTTTTGATCTGTTTAGCCATAATTTTTTCGCCTCCTCAATTATTCTACGATCGCGAGAATGTCGTTCTGACGGATAATGGTGAATTCTTTGCCGTCAACTTTGAATTCGCTGCCCGCATATTTGGAATAGAGCACCACGTCTCCCACCTTGACCTGCATGGTCACGTCCTTACCGTCGATCACTCCGCCGGGGCCTACCGCAACGACTTTCGCCGTCTGCTGTTTTTCCTGCGCCGCCGAGGGGAGGATGAATCCGCTCTTGGTTTTTTCTTCGATCTCCGTAGCCTCTACGACTACTTTGTCAAACAATGGTTTTATCGTCATGTCTTTCTCCTCCAAAGAAATCTGATTTTTGGCACTCTTCTCTTTCAAGTGCTAACTATAATTATATACATAAAAAAGCATTTGTCAACGAAATAAATAAAAATTTTGAGAAAATTTTGTCGATTTGCAAATTCGGCTGTTGTCAAAGGGGAAAATATATGTTATTATAGATAAAAAGCGTTGAACAGAGGTTAACACGATGGATAAATGGGATAAAAGATTTATGGAGCTTGCCGAAACGGTGGCGGGGTGGTCGAGCTGTTTTCAGGAAAACAGGCATGTCGGCGCGGTAGTGGTGCGCGACAAGCGAATTCTGACCACGGGCTATAACGGCGCGCCGGCGGGAGTCAGGAGCTGCGCCGAGAGGGGGGAATGTCTGCGCAGAAAGAAAAACATAGCGAGCGGAACCATGCAGGAGGTGTGTTACGCCGTGCATGCGGAACAGAACGCCATTATCCAGGCGGCGAAACTCGGCGTCAGCCTGCAGGACGCAACGCTTTATTGTACGCATCAGCCCTGCGTGATATGCGCGAGAATGATCATCAATTCGGGTGTGAAAAAAGTGATCTACAAGCACGGCTATCCGGACGCTTTCGCTCTCGAACTTTTTAAAGAGTCGGGCGTGGAGATCGTCCGTTTTGAAGAATAAAAGGGGCCGCGCCGCGGCAAATTTTTCCGCGGCGCGCGGCAGAGATTAAAAACAGTTGATTTTTATTGTGCGTTATGTTATTTTAATTAATAGCGACGGAAGCGTATCGAAGCGGTCATAACGAGGCGGTCTTGAAAACCGTTTGGGCGAAAGCCCGCGGGGGTTCGAATCCCTCCGCTTCCGCCATTAGGGAATAATACGAACTCTGAAAACGGGTTCGTATTATTTTTTGCCGTGGATTACTTCGGCATCGTTGCAAAACGTAAATAACACCCCAAATTTTGCCGTTTCGGGAGGCTCAGCGTAGCACAGCTTTCGCGGAAGTCAATGCGAAAAATTATCGCTGAAAAATCGAATAAATCATAACGGTGAAGCCGGGAAGGATTTCCTTCTCGGCTTTTTCTTTTGCCCTGAAACACTCGGACAGGAACGCAATATTTTTTCGTTTGTCATTGACTTCCGTGAGGTCAAAACGCAATGAACGGATCTCTACTCAATCGGTGCTACTCCGCCTCCGTCGAAAGGCAAAATAAAATTTGGAGGTAACTCTATGAAAACAGATGTTTCCAAGTTCTCGGAATTCCGAAAGTATTATCTCTCGGAATTTGAATGGTTTGACGGTGAGGAATACATCACCTTCAACCTCGTAGGCATCGACCTTGAAAAAGGCGAAGCTCAAGTCGCCGTGACTGACAGAGGCAAGATAAGCGTTATCACTTACGACCTCATGACAGACAAGAACGGCAGGCTTTACTTTGAGTACGGCGCGATGTACACCCGCATCTACCCGGACGATTTCGAGGAGGCGGCATAATGAAACTCACTCTTTCCAATGTCAAAGAAATCAAGCGCAATTCAGATAGTCCTCTTACAAAGCGCGTCTGCAACTATGTCATAGGCCGCTGGAGCGACTACAACGACAAGAAGTACATCTTCACGGATGTGCTCCATAATGGTTGTTGTTCGGGTGTAGTATCGTCGGGCAGTTTCTGCGTCTGCTTTACGGCAGGTTCTTTCTGCGCCTTCGTTTCCGTTTTCCGCTTTCGTCGGTTGTCTATCCCCTTGAACAGAGCCGCTATCGCCTTGAACGGCAGACAGATGAGCCAGAACAGGAATTTGAGGATATACGGCAATATCGGGAACAGAATGATGATGAGCAGAACTATCAGCACAATGGCGAGCAGGATCTGCCACCACTCCCACTCGGAAGGCATCTGTACGGGCGGAGTTATCGCGTTGACGATATCCATAGGGCTGGACACCACGGGGATGACCGTATATACGCCGTCCCGGTTGAAGGTAAGCTGGATAATGTCGAAATCGAAGAACACGCTCTCCCAAGCACGATATGCCTGTCCGCTTATGTGCTTGTCGG
>UQZE01000067.1 GCA_900545325.1 uncultured Eubacteriales bacterium | reverse complement strand
AAAATGAAAACAAACTATAAAAAAATCGCCGTGGACGGCGTGATAACCTCGAATCCCACTTTCAAGCTCGTGCTCGGCACCTGCCCCACGCTGGCGCTCACCACGCTGGCGATGAACGGTATCGGCATGGGCGCCGCGGTAACGTTCGTGCTGATCTGCTCCAACGTGTTCGTTTCCCTTTTGCGGAACGTCATACCCGACAAGGTGCGCATCCCCGCATTCGTGCTCATCATCGCTACTTTCGTTACGATCGTGCGGCTTGTACTCGATAAATTTCTGCCGTCCATCTACGAGAGCCTCGGTCTGTATCTGCCGCTTATCGTGGTCAACTGCATCATACTCGCGCGGGCGGAAAGCTTTGCCAGCAAAAACGGCGTGCTCGCCTCCGCGGCGGACGGCCTCTTCATGGGCATAGGCTTCACGCTGGCGCTCACGCTGATGGGCGCGTTCAGGGAAATTCTCGGCGCGGGCGCCATTTTCGGCGTCAAGCTTTGGGATTTCAAGATAGAGTTCTTCTCTTCGAGCGCGGGCGCGTTCTTTACCTACGGCGTCTTTATCGCGCTGTTCGGATACGTTTCCTATCTTCTGCACAACAAACGCAAGATAAAGACGTATAAACTGAGCCACGCTCCCGCGGCGGCAAAGGAGGCAAATTAAATGGGTGCATTTCTCTCTATCATAGTCGTCGCCGTATTCGTCAATAACTTCGTCGTCGTGCAGTTTTTAGGGATATGCCCTTTCCTGGGCGTTTCCAAAAGCACGTCCAACGCGTTCGGCATGGGCGTGGCGGTTACTTTCGTCATGACCATAACCTGCCTTATCACCTATCCGATATACACCTATCTTTTGGTGCCGCTCAAACTCGAATACCTTGAGATTATCGTCTTTATCTTCGTCATTGCCGCGTTGGTGCAGATGATAGAAATGGTGCTGAAAAAATTCTCCCCCACGCTGTACAAGGCGATGGGCATATACCTGCCCTTAATCACCACGAACTGCGCCGTTCTCGGCGTGGCGGAACTCGTGATCGACAGTTCGCAGATGATGTCCCTGCTCGGAATCGCGTCCATGAACATGGGCTATGCCGTGCTGTACGGTTTCTTCGCCGGCCTCGGTTTCACGCTGGCCATCGTGGTCATGAGCGGCCTCCGCGAAAAGATAGCGGCCCTGCCCATAAACAAACACCTGAAAGGGTTCCCGATCGCAATGATCGCGGCATGTTTCATGGCCATGGCGTTCTACGTGTTTTCTTTGATTTAAGGAGGCGAAAAAATGACTTTGAATTTACTCGCTTCGGTGCAATGGGATAAAGTCGGCATCGTAATCGGTATCGCGGCGGGACTTGCCGTCGTGTTCGCGGTGCTCATTCTGCTCGTTTCCAAGTTCTGCGCGGTCAAAACCGACGAAAAAGTTTCCGCCATTTCGGAACAGCTTGCGGGCGCGAACTGCGGCGGCTGCGGCTACGCCGGCTGCGAAGGCTTTGCGAAAGCGCTTGCCGAGGGTAAGGCGGACATTACCGCCTGCGGCCCTACCCCGAACGAAAACAAGGCGAAAATAGCGGAAATCCTCGGCGTGGAGTTTGCCGCGAGCGAACCCGTTTACGCCGTAGTCGCCTGCGCGGGCGGCGAACGGGCGAAAAATAAATACAACTACGTGGGCAACGACGGCTGTCTGGCGGAAGGCATGTACCTCGGCGGCAGAAAGAAATGTTCCTACGGTTGCATGGGCGAAGGCACGTGCGCGGACGTCTGCCCCTACGGCGCGGTGCACGTTAAAGACGGCGTATCCCTCGTGGACAAGGCGCTCTGCGAAGCCTGCGGACTGTGCGTGAAGAACTGTCCGAAAAAAATCATTTCGCTCATTCCCAAAAGCGCAAAGGTTTACGTGGCATGTTCCACGCCCTGCCGCGGCAAGGACACCATGAGCGTCTGCGAGGTCGGCTGTATCGGCTGCGGGCTGTGCGCCAAAAACTGTCCCGAACAGGCCATTACGATGGTGAACAACCTGCCCGTCATCGATTATTCCAAATGTACGGGCTGTATGACCTGCGTGGCAAAATGCCCCAGAAAGACCATTAAAGAACTATAACGAAAAAAGGCCGCCCCGTCGGGGCGGCCTTTTTCTATGCGCCGCAGATACGGCTTAGTTTTTGTCTGTAAGTGCGCAAAAAAGCGCACCTTGCAGATGCGCTTTTTGTTATCCGTTTCAGTCCGTTACGACGATATGTATTTTTCCCGCAAGCCGTTCTTCGGGCAGATAGATCTTTTCGGTGCAGAGGAATTTGTCATATTCCGCTTTAACCTCCCCGCCGTTTACGAAAAACCGACGCGGACCGTCTGTTCCGCATTTGTTCTCCACGTTAAGTTCAGCACCTCTCACCTTGATTTTTATCCTGCTGTTCCGCGCGCCCGCGCCTTTCGCGGGACTGATCGTAACGCCGTGCAGATCCGGATTTATGCCGAAAACGCACCTAACGAGAACTTTGACGAGAACGTTCGCGCTGCCCGTGAACCAGTCGGACATCGATTCGCCGTCCAGCCCGTATTCTTCGTTGTACGAATAGGAATTGGACATGACAAAGGGCGTCGTGGACAGATGTTCGTGCGTTACGGGCAAAGCTTTGCAAAGCTGTTCCCATGCGAAGTCCGCCTCGCCCATTTTGAAGAGCGCCCAGATGCCGAACAAAGTCGCGTGAACGTAAGTCGCGGCGTTTTCCGCCGTGCCGCGCGGCAGATTGACGATCCGCCCCACGCCCTTCATGCCCAGCGGAAAATACGGTTCAAAGGTCTTTAATCCGTACTTGCTGTCGAGCCTTCTGAACGCGCCGAGTATGGCGTCTTTCAGACTGTCGTCCTCTCGGTAGAGGTCGGATATCACCCAGAACGCATTGGCGGTGAGGCCATCGCGCGAAACGCCGTCGGGATCGCGGTAACTGCCTATCTTATAGCTCACCTTATCGCCCCAGCCGTGCAGAATTTTCCTTTCTTCGCCATTGCTGGCCACGGCGTGTTCTTCCAATCCGCGTTTCAGCGCTTCCCGCACTTCGAGATACTTTTTCCGTAGAGGCTCCCCGCAGCCCGCCGCAGCGAGGATTTCCGCCATTTCTTCGAGATTGCGGTACAACTGCAACGTCGCCATGACGGAAACGCCGGAACCGTATTCCTCGCTTCCGTCTGCGGAAACGCCCAGCCCGTCGAGCGCGTCGTTCCAGTCGCCGTACATCGCGCGCAGACAGTTCGTATATCTGCGGTCGATCTTATCGACCATATAATCGGTTATGCGGATAAGGTGGTGCAGAACGCTGTCCCGTTCCCCGCACAAAAAAACGGCGTTGCCTTGATAATCGTAATAGCCGCATTCCTCCCGCAAAAGGGAATAATCTCCCGTAAAGCCGAGATAGGCGTAAAGCGTATCGATAATCCAAACGCCCTGGTCTATAAACGGGCGGAGATCCATTCTCGGCACGGCGCCGGGCCGCGGCGGAATGGAGTACTGCCGGGGCGGGCGGCCGTCCTTTCCGATAAAGGACAGCGCTTCCAGAATTTTTTCGCGGCAGGCTTTCGGATTCCACATCAAAGCCGCCTCGATCTGCTGGAACACGTCGCGCACGCCAAGCAGTGAAACGCCCGAATTTTTCGCGAGCGCGGTAAATTCCACCTGTCTCTGCACGTTTTTGACAAAGCGGTTGAGAACATTGCAGTTCAAATCTCCGATTCCCGGACCGTAGAACTCCATTATCATGGTTTCTGCGTTCTTTTTATCGTCCGCAATTTTCGCGTTCTTTACGTAATCGTCAAACTCCGCGGGCGAAAGCGGCGCCTTGCAGAGTTCCTCCGCCGCCGCTTTATCGTAGGCGCACACGAGTTTGTAATCGACCGAAAAATCTTCCCCGCCGCCGAGCGTCAGCCCGACCATCTCCGCGGCGACAGCGGTATCCGTGAACCGCGTATTCAACTTTTTTTCCGCAAATTTACCCGACGTAAGGCAGTCCGCACACATCAGCGGGCGGTTCGTGCCGCCCGTATAAACGGTGCGCGCGGTGGTGATTTCAAGCGAATCGATCCTGCTTTCGTCCAGCGCGCGCGTGATCACGCCGTAATTTTGGAGATGCGTGGTGCGGTCGAGATCTTCCACGCTGCCGAAGAGATAGCCGTTTTCCGTAGCGCGGCATTCTTTGAACCAGTTGGTTTCGACCGATTCCGCAGTATCGTGTTTTAAAAGGCAGTTGATATATGGCGACAGATATATATTCTTTTTATCTTTACCTAAATTTTCGGCGTATAGCGTAAAACAAACTTCCTTTTTTTCGGATACGAATGCCCGCAGCGCAAACAGGATCTGTTTACATTCCGCGATATAATATACTGCCTGCGGCGTATAAACGGTATAGCGCCTGCAGTCTTTTTCTGCAGGCAGGGCCATGGCGCCGAAGAGCGAAACGGGCAGATACGCACCGCTTTCGTATATCCCGCCGAACGCCGTCATGAACGGTTCCTTGCCGCCGCTCGCGGGCAAAATGACGTAATACGTGCTTTCGTTGACGGAAATATACCCCGAAGAATACGCCCAGAGCGTGAATCCGTCCGCCGAATAAGGATAACGGCTGTCCCCTTTGTCCCGTTTCATACAAACGATTTCAAAATCGTTTAAAAAGAAACAGTTTTCCGGCAGGGCCGCTTCGCCGCGCGCCTTCGCGTCGACGGAAAGATTTTGTATTTTGCTTAAAAATTCCCTGATCTCAGTCCTCATGTTCCGTTTATAAACTTCCCTTTAATAATTTATCGTCGGTTTCTTTGATCTTGCATTTCAGTTTTTCGGCGATCTTTCTGACTTCCGATTCCGAGGGCATTTCCGCGGCGATGCGCAGAAGAGGCTCCGTGCCCGATGCCCGCAGGAGCGCCCAACATCCGTTTTCGAAGTAATATTTTACGTTGCGGTTGAAAGCGTGTACTTTCTTAGCGCCTATTTCCCGTCCGTCGTCCTTATACAGCGCGTCGAACACGCGCATGTCCGAAACCTCGCAGCTGTCTTCTGCGCAGTGATAGCCGTAGCCTGCGAAGTTTTTCACTTCCCCGACTATCTCGGAAACCGGTTTGTTCATGACGATCTGCATTTCCATAAACAGCGCCGCCGAAAAGGTGCTGTCCTTGCCGAATATGTAATTGCGCACGGTCAAACCGCCCGAACTTTCTCCGCCGATAAGCGCGTTCGTTTCTTTCAGTTTCGCGGAAATATTTTTGAATCCTACGTCCACTTCGTAACACTTAAAGCCGAGTTTTTCCGCGAGCATGTCGAGCAGAACGGACGCCGAACAGTTTTTTACGATATCCCCTTTCTGCCCGCGGTACCTTACGAGATAATAATAAAGGCAGGCGAGAATTTCGTTGCTGCTCACGCTGTTGCCGTTTTCGTCGAGTACGCCCAGCCTGTCCGCGTCGCTGTCCGTCGCGATGGCGTAATCGTAGCCGTTTTTCACGACCATGTTTTTCAGCCTGGACATCGCCTCCTCTGTGGGATTCGGCGTGATGAAGTTGAAAAACGCGTCGTGTTTTTCGTTGATGATGTCGAAACGCGTGATGTTCAGCCGCCTGGCGATGGGTTTCAGCCCCACGCAGCCCGCGCCGCACATGTTGTCGAACAGTATCTTCGCCTTATTGAATTTTATCTTCGGGTCGATAAACGATACTATATTGTCGAGATATTTTTCGATATGAGAATACTCCTCCACGAGGCCGCGCTCTTTCGCCAGCGCGAGCGGCATGACGTTCACATTCCCGCACGCGTTGGTTACTTTTTCGAGCGCGTTTGTGAAACCGACGTCCGCGTCCATGCCGTTTTTACGGAATACCTTTACGCCGTTGAAAACGTAAGGATTATGACTCGCGGTGATCATTACGCCGAGTTCGTTGTCCATGTCTTTCGTCGCGCTCATGACGATCGGGGTAGGCACCACGCTCGTACAGAGCAGAACTTTTATCCCGTTCCCCGCGAACACTTCCGCCATCCATGCGGCGAACTTGTCGGACATAAAGCGCAGATCGTAGCCGATAACCACGGGCTTGCCGCCCCAGCCGTTTTCAAGGGCGGTCAAACTCAGCCCCTGCGCTATTTTTTGTACGTTTTCCTTCGTGAAATCGTCGGCGATCACGCCGCGGAACCCACCCGTTCCGAATTTTATCATCATGCCACCTCTTTGTAACTTATCTCCGTGCAATTTCGGTATCGATCACGTAAGACACAGCCTTTTCCACCGCGCCCGTAACGGTCGCGTTGCCGCGGAAATGACCGTAACGCAGGCTGAGCTGCGAAATATCGAAAATCTTTTCTTCCTCTAAATATTTGCTTATGCTGTCTATATATCTGCCGCCAAGCCTGCTGGCCTTGCCCGTGATCATGATATCCCTGCAGCCCGCTACGCCAAGTATACAGCGTATAAGCAGGGCGATGCCGCGCGCGCTCCTTTCCACGGCGGCGCCTTCGTCCTTTCCGCCTGCGGCATATGCCGCGAGGAATTTATCGAACGAGCGCGGATCGCCGAGGTCGTAACCGCTGGCGCGCAGCATGGCGTTTATGCCGCAGATATCCTCGAAAATGGACACTTCGCCGTCGTAGGCTATGGGAATGGCGCCGAGTTCGGCCGCAAAACCGCTGTCGCCTTCGAAATTTTCGCCCTTGAGCCATAACGCGCCGCCCATGCCGTAGTCGTTATATATCAGCGCGGAATCCCTGCCTGCGCCTTCGTAAGTCTTTTCCGCGAGCATCTGCAGGCTGGCGTCGTTGGCGAGCACGGTCGGGATTCCGAATTCGCTTTCAAAAAACTCCGCCATGTCGATATCGCAGCAGTCGCGGTATTTGTACGAGGCCATGTGCACCCTGCCCGTGGCGGCGTTCACCTTGCCGGGCACGCCCACGCATATGCACTTTACGGGTATGTCGGTTGCGGACAATACTTCCCTCAATACTTCCACTACCCTCGACAGGACTTTACGCGTGATGATCTCGCTGTCCGCGATCTCGCGGTGCGCAAGCGCCTTCCGCGTAAAGTCCGCGAGCGTTATTAGTATGTTGTCGGAGGAAAAGTCCACGCCGACGACGGCGGCAAATTCGCGGTTGATCGCGAGATCGACCTTGCGCCTGCCCCGTTCGTTGGTAACGATCTTTTCCCCCTCCTTTACAAAGCCTATGCCGAGCATCTGGTCTATGATCATCGTGAGGGCGGGATTGCTCAGTTTCGTGCTCTTCGCGAGGTCGCATCTCGACCTTACGCCCGAATCAATCAGCTGCATCACGAGTTTGATGTTCGCGTTTCTTATCGCGGCAGGTTTCTGCCCTTTCTTAGCGGTCATAAAGTTTTCAGCGCAGGATACTGCCCCTCCGTAATCGTCCAGACTGTTTGATCGAAGTCCGCATACGTCGCCGCCGACTTCATTTCGGCGCTCGCGAGGCAGTAAGCGTCCAACGCGGCGTCTGCGGCGGAAAGCAGGTGAGAAGCTCCCGTAACCTCCTTATCCACAAATACGTTTTCAATCGTACCGTCGTTGGTTTTGGCCACGGCGTTGACGCCCGCGGGTTCCGTCGATTCGCTTTGCAGAACTTTGATGAAACTTACCGAATTTCTGATCGTGCCGTTGTTCAGGCAGACAAATCCCGCCACGTTGGCGTTCGTGCCCATGATCTCTCCCGAAATCATCACGTTTTCGATCAGCCCGTCGTTCACGCTCGCAAGCACGGCGGAATCGTTGCCGACGTACATGCGTTCCGCGCGGATTTCGATCGCGAGATTTTTGACTTCGCCGCCTTCGCCTATCTTTTTAAATAGGCCGAAGTTCGCGGCGGCATTGCCGCCCGCAACGTTTTTCAGCGTATGTCCGCGCCCGTCGAAAGTGCCCGTAAACGCGCCGTCGCCCTCCGTGCCCGCGCCGATCATGCCGCTCCAGAAAACGTCCGAAAGGTCGATGTCAGCGGAAAGCGCATAGTTTTTGGTGAGGTCGGTCGCGTCTTCCGTATTGACGAGATAAGTCAGCATATCCTGATAAGAGGAAATTGTTATCGCCGAATTCGGGTCGAAATTATTGATCTTTACGGTATATTCAGCAAATTTTGACGGATCCTGCACCGAAGTTATCACCACGGTAACGCGCGTATTGTCCGCCACGGAAGAACTTATTTCGAGCAGTCCGGTGCCGCTGACGGAAACGCCCGCAACGCTCTCTTTCAGGCTGAACGTAACGGAATCGTCCTCCGCGTTGGCCACGGTATAATCGATCTGCAGGCTGTTTTCAGCGGGCTCCGCCCTCAGGTTTAGGGATTTTTCGGTATTGTTGACGGTAACGAGAACTTCCGCCGCGGGAGGGACAAAGCCCTCATAGCGGAGCAGCGGATACATGCCGTTCGCGATATACCAGATCTCGGGATCCCAGGAGGAATAAGTCTCCGCGGACTTCAGTTGGTTTTCCGTTTTGGAAACGCTGAGATCGCTCGTCTTGCCCCATCCGTAGGCATACGGTATGTTGCCGAGGTGCGCGAAGGAATGCTCCACCTGCCCGTCGGTGGAACCGACGAATGCCGCGCCGTCCTTGCCGTCGGGACAGGTTACCTTGCCGACGGCGAGGGTGTTCTGCACAAGCCCTTTGTTGTTCCCCGCCACGGCGCTCATCGGGAACGATGTGCCCGTAACGGTAACGTCTATAAAGCAGTTGCGGATCGTACCGTGGTTGATGCCGACCATTCCTCCGCTCCATTTGCTCGCGGTCAGAGTGCCCTGCAATCCCATTTTCTCCACGATACCCGTCTTTTCTATCTGTCCGAACAAGCCGACGACCTCGCCGTCCCCGTTATCGTAAAGGAAGTTTTTGACGGTATAGCCGTTGCCGTTCAGCCGTCCGGCAAAGCCGACGCCTACGGAAACGATATGCCCCGAATTATCTTCCATATCGGCTGTGCCGATGGGTTCCCAGGGATTGCCGCCGAGGTCGATGTCGTTCATAAGGATATAGTTGCCGTTCAGGTCGTTGCGGATAGCGGAAAATTCCTCCGCCGTGCGGATTTCCTGCGCGGGCGCGGGCGGATTGTCCACGGTGAATTTTTTCGTCGCGGATACGGTGAGGTCGAGCAGGGAAACCGCCTTAACGGTAAATTCCAGCTTATCTTCCGTCGTTTCCGCCACCGTAACAGTCTTTCCGCTCACGGTAACGCCGTTCGGCGCGCCTATGACGGAAACGTTATAGCGCTGATCGGCCCCCGCGGGCAGAATCGTCGCGTCGATATCGAAACTGCCGGGTTTCACCGTCGTCTGCGTGTTATTGATCACCACGCTCTGCGGCGCGGCCCCTTCGTTTGTCTTTTCGCCGCAAGCCGCCGCGGAAACGAGCAGCACGCAGAGCAGCAAACTCAAAACAACTTTTAACTTTTTCATCGATACACCTTTTTTTATTTAAGCCGCACGGATACGTCGTCTGCATACGCGGCGCCGCTTTCCGAAACGATCCTGACGATCATATAGTCGCTGCCGACAGGAGCCGCAATCTCTCCGCCGACTTCGGCAAACGCGTTTGACCCGACGTTGAAAGTCTTTGTGCCCGCGGGGATTTCCGCGCCGCCGCGGTTGTAAAACCGAACTTCAAGTCTGGCCGCTCCGCTCGTTTTCATAAAAGCGGACAAATCGTATCTGAAACCGCCGTATACCGCGGTGATCGTCTGGGAAGCGCTCGCCCCGCCCGGAAGGGAAAGGCTCTTCTGTCCCCGATATTTTTCCTCTGTTACGATCCGCGCGCCGCCGCTCGTCTGCCACGCCGCGGCGTCGCCTTCGAAAGTACCGTTGGAAATGTAATCGGTAACGGGCATGTCTACGGGAGTCTTCGGATATTTCGCCGCGTTTCCTTCGTAACTCGCGGGACGGGGCGTAACGTCGGGTTCCACCGTCGGCTGCCCGAACGGCACGTAAGAAAACCAATCCACCATCATGTAATCGACTTCGAAATCGGGCACGCCGCACCAGCTGTTCGGCAGCCAGCAGCCTATCCAGAAAAGCCCTTTGATAGAGGGCACGAGATCGGTTGCGGTATGAGTGAGCACGCCGTCTACGTAATAGTCGATGCGAGGCGAAGGCGACGTATGCCAGTCGAACCGATAGAGATGCCATTTTCCGTCGTTTGCGGGAGATTCGGTAACGATGCCCTGCGAAGCAGAATTCGTTTCCGAAAGCCAGTTGGTATTGAGCACGCGGTCGTAACCGATCTCGCCCCCGCCGGGAGTCTTGTGCCCCGGCAGTTCGATGTCTATTTCGTGATTATCCTGCCCGCCTCTGCCGTAATAATACGTCCATACCGCATTGCACGCGCCCAGCCTGGGCATGACTTTCATCGCTACCGAATAACTGCCCGCGCCGTACGTTTCCCGCGTGATGACCGCCGCGCCCGAAAGGGGTAGATCCGCGGAATACATTCCCTGCGCTTTCAAAAGCAGAATACCGTCGTCCGTATAGGATACGTTTTCGGTAAGGCAGCCGCGGTAGTCGGGCAGCCCGCCCCACGTCTGCGTGGATATATACCATTTATCGGGATCCACGCCGTCCGTAAAGTCGTCCACAAGATATTCGGTCGGAGCCTTGATCCTGCCGTCGGGCAGATAGACGGGTTTGCCGTCGCCGAGGTCGGGATTGGGATCGACATCGGGCGTTTCGGCATCCGAAACCGTTACGGTAAAGGTCTTTTTATCGTATTTGCTTTTGTTTGCGGCGGAAACGACGGTAACGGTAAAGACGTAACCGTCGGGTACGCCTGCCGCAACGGTAAGCTTATACGTATCTTCGTCTATCGAAATATAGTCGGCCTCTTCGTCCACGATAAAGATAACGGACTTGTTATCCGTGCCCGTTACGGAAACGTCCAGGGATATTTCCGCGCCTCGGTCCGTGCAGACCACAGAGGTACCGTTTCCGAGCGAAACGGTTATCGCATCGTTTTTATCCTCCGTCTGCTGACCTTGAAAAAGGCCGCAGCCTGTCAGAACAGATAGACTGAGGCACAACGCTAAAAATAAACTGATGTATTTTTTCATTTTTCATAAAATCGGGGCGCCGCCCCCTTGCGGGGGAACGGCGCGCTCCGCTCTGTTCTCTTCGCCGACGGTATCAGCCGGCGATACCTTTTTTCATTACAGGATAAGCGCCGGCCTCGATTGTCCATACGGAGGAATCGAAAGCGCCGTAGGTGGAAACGGTCTGCATAGCCGCCGTTTCGAGACAGTTGGCGTAGATCGGAAGAGCGTCGTGTAG
>UQZE01000066.1 GCA_900545325.1 uncultured Eubacteriales bacterium | reverse complement strand
GAATGTATCTTTATATAGCGGGCGCTTTTCGATAAGCTCTTTCACGCCTTTTTTCACCGAGACGAAGGCGCTTTCCCTGCCGCGGACGATCTCCGTGATAAGATCCGCAACCTTTTCGCAGTCCGCTTCGTCGAAACCGCGCGTGGTAACGCTCGGCGTGCCGATGCGGATGCCGCTCGTAACGAACGGACTCTGCTTATCGAAGGGAATGGCGTTTTTGTTGACGGTGATATTCACTTCGTCGAGCATCTTTTCGAGCTCCTTGCCCGTGATGCCCGCGTCGGTCAGATCGAGCAGCATGAGGTGATTGTCCGTACCGCCGCTCACCAGCTTTATGCCGTTATGTAAAAAGCGTTCGCTCATCGCCTTCGCGTTTTTGACGACCTGTTTCTGATATTCCGTAAATTCCGGTTTCAGAGCCTCGCCCAAAGCGACGGCCTTGCCCGCGATAACGTGCATGAGCGGGCCGCCCTGCGTGCCGGGGAACACGGCCTTGTCGATAAGTTTCGCGTACCGTTCCTTGCACATGATCATGCCGCCGCGCGGGCCGCGCAAAGTTTTGTGCGTGGTTGTGGTAACGAAGTCCGCATACGGCACGGGGCTGGGGTGCAGTCCCGCGGCGACTAAACCCGCAATGTGCGCGATATCCACCATCATGTATGCGCCAACCTTGTCGCAGATCTCGCGGATACGCTTGAAATCGATCGTGCGCGGATAAGCGCTCGCCCCCGCGACGACGATCTGCGGTTTTACTTCCTCCGCCTGCTTTTCGAGCTTGTCATAGTCGATAACCTGCGTGTCTTCGGACACCGTGTAGCCTACCGCGTTGAAGAATTTACCCGAAACGTTGACGGGGCTGCCGTGCGTGAGGTGCCCGCCGTGCGCGAGCGACATGCCGAGAATGGTATCGCCCGGTTTGAGCACGGCAAAATAAACGGCGAAGTTGGCGTTGGCGCCGCTGTGCGGCTGCACGTTGGCGTGTTCGCAGCCGAAAAGCTTTTTCGCGCGCTCGATGGCGAGGTTTTCCGCCACGTCCACAAACTGACAGCCGCCGTAATAGCGGTGCGCGGGATAACCTTCGGCATATTTGTTGGTAAGGTGCGAACCTACCGCCGCCATCACCTCTTCGCTGACGAAGTTCTCGCTGGCGATCAGTTCGATGTTGTTCTGCTGGCGGTTGAGTTCGTCCTCCATGGCCGCAAACAGTTCGGGGTCTTTTTCCTTCAGTTTCTTGAACTCTATCATTTCCGTATTCCTTTTATGTATCGCGCCGCTTGCCGCGGCGTCTTCTCAGAGATATTTGATGACCATTTCCGAAAGCTGCGCTTTGGATGTAAGGCCGACGCTCTTTTCCACCTGGCGGCCGTCCTTGAATACCATCAGCGTGGGAATGGAGGCGATTTTCAGCCGCATAGCCAACTTTTCGTTTACGTCCGTATCTACTTTGACCACGCGTACCTTTCCTTCCATTTCCTTGGCGAATTCCTCCAAAATAGGAGCCTGCATACGGCAGGGGCCGCACCAGGTCGCCCAGAAATCCGTGAGAACGGGTTTCGTTTCTTCTTTCAAAAGCGCGTCGAATTCCTCTTCGCTCATGATCTCGTTAATCAGTTCGCTCATTTGTCGTTTCTCCTTTTTTCTTGATTATTCTTACTACCGTCGGGCAAAAGCCGTTGATCTTAGAAACCGTTTTATCGATCACCGCGAGCACCGCGAACCAAAGGCCGAGCGCGCCGACGCATATTATCAGTATCCATAGTTCTTCGAGGTTTAATGCATAAGAAATGCCTATCGCCCCCGCTATGAGCAGAAGCGGCACCAAAAATATCAAAAACACCGACAAAAGCTTTGTTTTCTGTTCGGTGCTGACGAGCACGGTATCCCCGACTTCGGCGTCGATTTCGCTCTTCGCCTTGAAGTCGATGTCGCTCATGCCCGCTCTCATGCCGCACATACCGCATTTTGAACATTCGTCCTTGCGCGAAACGCGCACGGTAACGGCGTTTTTTTCTACTTTGACGACCTCTCCGCTTTCCACCATACCTTAAAAGAACTCCTTTAAGTTTTTCAAAGACGTCTTCGTCTGTACTCCGTCCGCCATATGCTTGACGTTGACTTCACCGCTTTCGAGTTCGCTGTCGCCCAGCACGATCACGTTTTCGGCGCCCAGCTTGTCCGCATATTTCATCTGCGCTTTCAGCCCTCTGCCGAAATGGTCGGTTTCCGCGGCTATGCCCGCGTTCCGCAGTTCGCAGACGAGGGAAAAAGCTTTTGCGTAAGCGGCTTCGCCCATCGGAGCGATATAGACTTTCACGCGGTTTTCGTCGGGGATCTCTATTCCCAGCTTTTCGATAAGCAAGAGCAGCCTTTCGAGGCCGAGCCCGAATCCCGCGCCGCCCAGCGAGGGGCCGTCCATGGACTCCACCAAGCCGTCGTACCTGCCGCCGCCGCATACCGTGCCCTGCGCGCCGATGGCGGTGGAAACGAATTCGAACACCGTGCGGGTATAGTAATCGAGCCCGCGCACAATATTCGGATTGATTTTAAAAGACACGCCGCACGACGTTAAAAACGCCTGCACCTTTTCAAAATGTTCCTTGCAATCGCCGCAGATATGATCGATTATGCGCGGCGCGCCCTCAATGACATGCCGGCAGGCCTCGTCCTTGCAGTCGAGCACGCGGAGCGGGTTCTTTTCCATTCTCTCGCGGCAGAGCGGACAGAGCTCCCGTTCGTTCGCTTTCAGATACGCTTTGAGAATTTCGTTGTATTCCGCGCGGCACTTTTTACAGCCGATGCTGTTCAGGTTGAGTTCCAGTTCCTTTACGCCCACGCTTTCGAGAAAGGTCTTTGCGAGCAGAATGACTTCGGCGTCCACGTCCGCGCGCTCGCTGCCGAACACCTCCACGCCGAACTGGTGAAATTCCCTAAGTCTTCCCGCCTGCGGGCGCTCGTAGCGGAAACACGGCGTGATGTAAAAGAGCTTGACGGGCATCGCCTCGTTGAAAAGCCCGTTTTCTATGAACGCGCGCACCGCCGCCGCGGTGCCCTCCGGCTTTAAAGTTATGCTGCGCCCTCCCTTGTCGAGAAAGGTGTACATCTCTTTATTGACGATGTCGGTAGTATCGCCCACGCCGCGCAGAAATACTTCCGTATGCTCGAAGATCGGCGTGCGTATCTCTTTCACGTTGAAATTTTTCGCGGCCCTGCGCGCCTGTTTTTCGAGGTACTGCCACTTATATGCGTCCTTCGGTAAAACGTCCTTGGTGCCCTTGGGTATGTTTATCATATGGTCTTCCTTATAAGATAAATTTAGTGAAATCCTTTTGCTTTTCCGCCTCGCCCAACCGGCTTATCACGTATTTTTTATCGATAATCACTTCGGTTTCGGGCGTCTTGTCGCTGGCGTTGAAGGAAATATCCTCGATAAGCCTTTCCATAACGGTATGCAGACGGCGCGCGCCGATATCCTCGCTCGTGGCGTTCATGTTTTCCGCGACGGCGGCTATCTCGGCGATGGCCTCGTCGGTGAATTTCAGATCGATATGATCTACCGCCAGAAGCGTGGCGTATTGCAGCGTGATGGCGTTCTGCGGCGTGGTGAGAATGTCTATAAAGTCCTGTTTCGTCAGAGAGTTCAGCTCCACCAGAATGGGGAAACGCCCCTGCAGTTCGGGTATCAGGTCGGACACCTTGGACACGTGGAACGCGCCAGCCGCGATAAAGAGGATAAAGTCGGATTTGACCGCGCCGTACTTTGTCATGACGGTGGAGCCCTCCACGATGGGCAGTATGTCGCGCTGCACGCCCTCTCTCGAAACGTCCGCGCCCCCCGTCTTGCCCTTGGCGGCTATCTTGTCGATCTCGTCGATAAAGATAATGCCCTCCTGCTCGGCGCGGCGCACCGCCTCGGCGATAACGGCGTCGTTATCTATCAAACGGTTACATTCCTCGTCCACGATCATCGTGCGCGCGTCTTTGAGCGCGAGACGGCGCTTTTTGCGTTTCTTCGGCAAAAAGTCTCCGAAAATGTTACCGATATTGATTTCCGTGCCGCTGCCGGGTACGAGTTCCATCGGCTTGGGCGCGTCCTCCACCTCTATTTCCACCGTTTCGTTGTCGAAATAACCCTTTCTGTACTTTTCGGCGATCTGCTCTCTGAACAGATCGTCCGGCGTTTCGCCCTTTTCAGCCTTGCGCACTTCGACGAGTATCCTGACCAGCCTGTCTTCCGCCACCTTTTCGGCTTTGGACTGCACCTTTTCGAACTGTTCTTCCTTGACGAGGCGCACGCTGCATTCCACGAGGTCGCGGATCATCGATTCCACGTCGCGGCCGACGTAGCCGACTTCGGTGTATTTTGTCGCCTCCACCTTGATGAAGGGCGCGCCCACGAGTTTTGCCAGCCTGCGCGCGATCTCCGTTTTGCCCACGCCCGTCGGGCCCTTCATGATGATGTTCTTCGGCGTGATTTCGTCACGCAGTTCCGCGGAAAGGCGGCTGCGGCGGTATCTGTTGCGGAGCGCGATGGCCACCGCTTTTTTCGCTTCGTTTTGTCCGATAATATATTTGTCGAGTTCGAGAACGATCTCTTTCGGCGATAAATTCATGTCTTTACCTCCTTAAATGACTTCGCAGGTGATGTGGTCGTTGGTGAATACGCAGATCTCGCTGGCGATCTTGAGCGCCTTTTTCGCCACGGTTTCGGCGTCGAAATCCGTTTCCTGCGTGAGGGCGCGCGCCGCCGCGAGGGCGTAGTTGCCGCCGCTGCCGATGGCGCACACGCCGCCGTCCGGCTCGATGACTTCGCCCGACCCCGAAACGATAAGCATGGTGTTTTCGTCCGCGGTGATCATCATGGCTTCCAGCTTTCTGCCCACCTTGTCGTTGCGCCAGAGTTCCGCCAGCTCGACCGCGCTCCTCAAAAGATTGCCCGAAAACTTATTGAGCATTTCCTCGAAACGCTCGCTCAGCGTAAAGGCGTCCGCCACGCTGCCAGCAAAGCCGAAGATGACCTTGCCGTTGTAAATGCGGCGCACCTTGACCGCGTTGTTTTTGAAAATGACCGATTCCGACATAGTTACCTGTCCGTCGCCCGCGATGGCCGTCTTTCCGTTTTTCTTGACGGCGCAGATGGTCGTGCCTCTGAATTCTATGCTCATTTATAAATTCTCCTTTATTTTCCCGATAATTTCCAGCGAACGCTCCGCGTACGCTTTTTTCTTGAGCGCCTTATCCCTGTACACGGCGCTCAGCGGTTCCAAAATGCCGTAATTCGCGTTCATGGGCTGGAAATCCTGCGCCCGCGAAATGTAATCCGCCAGCGCGCCCATAACCGTTTTTCTCGTGAAGTCCACGCTTTCTCTGCCGCAGAGCGCGGCGTATACGTTGACCGCCGCCGCCAGACCGGAGGCCACGCTCTCCACATAGCCCTCCACGCCCGTAAGCTGTCCCGCGAAAAAGGTCTTTTTGTTCGTCCTCAGCGAAAAGTCTTTATCGAGCGCATGAGGCGAGTTGATATAGGTATTTCTGTGCATCACGCCGTAACGCAGGAATTCTGCGTTTTTCAGCGCGGGGATCATGGAAAACACGCGTTTCTGTTCCCCCCATTTCAGGTTGGTTTGAAAGCCTATCATGTTCCACATGGTGCCTTCTTCGTCCTCGCGGCGGAGCTGCACGCAGGCGTAGCCGCGCTTATCGGTGCGCGGATCGTACAACCCCACGGGCTTGAGCGTGCCGAAACGCAAAGTATCCCGTCCGCGCGCCGCCATGACTTCCACGGGCATGCACCCCTCGAATACGACCGCGTTTTCGAAATCCTTTTGCTCGGCTTTTTCCGCGGCGAGCAGTTCCGTCACGAAATTTTCATACGTTGCTTTATCCATCGGGCAGTTGATGTGATCGCCGCCGCCCTTGCCGTACCGGTCGCCGAAAAAAGCGAACTCCATGTCGATGGATTCCTTGGAAACGATGGGCGAAGCCGCGTCGAAGAAAAACAGCTCGTCGCCCGTCAGCCTGCGTATTTCCTTTTCGAGCGGCGCGGTGGTCAGCGGCCCCGTCGCCACAATGGTGTATTCTTCGGGATCGACGGAGGAAACCTCCCCGCAGACGATCTCGATGTTATCCTGTTCTCTGAGCGCTTTTGTGATTTTCGCCGCGAACGCCGTCCTGTCCACCGCAAGGGCGCCCCCTGCGGGCACGCGCGTTTCGTCCGCCGCCGCGATGACCAAGGAGCCGAGGGAACGCAGTTCCTCTTTCAGCAGGCCGCAGGCGTTGCCGAGAACGTCGTTGCTCTTGAGCGAATTGCTGCAAACGAGTTCGCCGAAGTCCGCGCTGTGGTGCGCGGGCGTGCGGCGTTCGGGCTTTATGTCGTAAAGTCTGACCTTTACGCCCCGCGCCGCGAGATAATACGCGGCCTCGCTGCCTGCCAGCCCCGCGCCGACGACTTTAACCGTTTTCTTCATCTTTGTCTTTTTTCGCTTCTTCCTTATACCCGCACTTCTTGTCCGAACATTTCACGCCGCGTTCGGTTTTGACGAGATACGCGCCGCACTTGGGGCATTTCCCGCCCGTGGGCATATCCCAGCTCATGAACTTACATTCGGGATAGGCGGAACAGCCGTAAAACACCTTGCCGTAACGGGAAAGCATTTTTTTCGTCGGCTTGCCGCATACGGGGCACACACCCGCGGTTTCCGCCTGCGAAACGGTGTTCTGACAGTTCGGGCAGTACAGATATTTGCCGAACTGCCCCTGTTTTTCCACCATGAGTTCGCCGCACTTGGGGCATTTTTCCTCCGATTTCACTTCGTTGACCGCGCGGGTGTTCTTGCACTTGGGATAATTGGAGCAGGCGAGGAACTTTCCGTATTTCCCCTCCCTCTCCACCATCATGCCGCCGCACTTTTCGCAGATCTGATCGGTGGGAATAACGACCTTTTCGTTGACGGGTTTGATGTTTTTGCATTCGGGATAATTCGAGCAGGCGTAATAATTGCCGAATTTGCCGCTGTTTATGGTCATCGGCGCGCCGCACTTTTCGCACTTGACGTCCGTGATTTTGCTCTTTTTGACCATATTTTCAAAGGGACGGTAAAAGTCCGCGATGAGTTTATGCCAGTCCTTGCCGCCCTCGCCTATATCGTCGAGAGCGTTTTCCATGCGCGCCGTGAACGAAACGTTCATGACGTCGGGGAAATATTTCACCAAAAAATCGATAAGATTGTAGGAAATATCGTTCGGCACGAGGTATTTCCCCTCTTTTCTGACGTATTCCCTCTTTTTATCGGACAGTTTCGCCATAATGGTGGCGTAAGTGGAGGGACGGCCTATGCCCTTGTCCTCCATGGTCTTGATCAGCGTCGCCTCCGTATATCTCAGCGGCGGCTTGGTGAATTTCTGTTCGGGCAGAAGTTCGAGCAGGTTCACCTTTTCGCCTTCTTCGAGCGGCGGCAGGACGGGCGCGCTCTCGCTGTCGTCCTCGCCCTCGGCGCCCGCGGGCTTGAATTCTTCGTAAACGGCCGTAAAGCCCTTGAACAAAAGCGTTCTGCCGCTCGCCTTGAACACGTAGCCCAGACTTTCCACGTCGAGCTGTACGCTGTTATATTTCGCTTCGCTCATCTGCGACGCGACGAAACGCTCGTAGATCATCTTGTACAGCCTGTACTGATTTCTGTCGAGCACGTTTTTCAAACTGTCGGGCGTCTTTCTGATGTCGATGGGACGGATCGCCTCGTGCGCGTCCTGCGCGTCCTTTTTCGTCTTATAGAAATTCGGTTTCGCGGGCGCGTATTCATCGCCGTAATTTTCCTTGATGAACGCCAGCGTTTCCGCCTGCGCCTCCTTGGAAACGCGCACCGAATCCGTTCTCATGTAGGTGATGAGCGCGAGGTGGCCGTTCGGCGTTTCCACGCCCTCGTAAAGCCGCTGGGCAATCTGCATGACCTGCGGCGCGGTGAGCGAAAGCTTGCTCGACGCGTCCTGCTGCAGCGTGCTGGTGATGAACGGCGCGGGCGCATGGCTCTTGACCACGCTCTTTTTCATGTTCTTCACGAAAAAGTCCGCGCCCTTGAGCTTTTCCATCACGGCGTCGGCCTCTTCCTTGTTCGAAGGCTTGTATTTCTTGCCGTTGTACTCGGATAAAAGGGCTTTGAATTTAGCCCCGTCCTTATTTTCGAGATGCGCCTTGATGTTCCAGTATTCCTTGGGGACGAACGCCTTTATTTCGCGTTCGCGGTCGACAACGAGTTCGAGCGCCACCGACTGCACCCGCCCCGCGGAGAGGTTGCAGTTGAGGCGCGTGCTCGCCGCGGGCGATATGGAATAGCCCACCAGCCTGTCGAGCACGCGGCGCGCCTGCTGGGCGTCCACGAGATTTTTATCTATGTCGCGCGGATTCGCCAGCGCGTTTTTAAGCGCCTTTTCGGAAATTTCGTTGAATTCTATCCTGCTGTATTTTTCCTTGTCGAGCTTGAGCACCTCCGCAAGGTGCCAGCTGATGGCCTCGCCCTCCCTGTCCGGGTCGGTCGCGAGATATATCTTTTCCGCCTTTTTGGACTTTTCCTGCAATCTCTTGATGTCCTGTTTCTTATCGGCGTTGACTACGTAAGTCGGTTCAAAATTGTTCGCTATGTTCACGCCCATTTGATTCACGGGCAAATCCCGCACGTGGCCTTTCGAGGCGTCCACTTTGTATTTTCCGCCCAGAAATTTTTCGATTGTCTTTGCCTTGTGCGGCGATTCGACGATAATAAGTTCCATGATCCAGCTCCTTTCTACAATACGTCGTAAACGTTGCCCGGCTGCCTGACGACGAGTTTTTTGATCTCCAGCAGGCTGAGCACGGGCGTAAGCTCGTACGCGCGCTTACCGAGCCGCGCGCAAAGCTCGTCTATATGTGCGCTCCCCGACGAAAGCGCTTTGAGCACTTTCTTTTCCTCGTCGGAAAGTTCGGGCATTTTCGTTTCCGCTGTCCTCAGTCCGTAAAATTCGAGTATATCCTCCGCGCACTCCGTCAGATAGGCGCCGCGGCGAATAAGTTCGTTGCACCCCGCGCCCGACGGCACGTTGACGCTGTACGGCAGGGCGAATATCTGTTTGGAAAGCGCGTCCGCATATCCCGCCGTATAAGCGGTGCCGCTTTTTTTCGCGCCGCTCATGACGAGCAGCCCCCTGCCCAACCCCGCTATTATCCTGTTGCGTACCGGAAAGCGGAAGGCTTCGGTCGGCACGGAGGGCGGATATTCGGAAAGGACCAATCCGCGCGCGGCGACTTCCTCGAAAAGCGCGGCGTGGGCTTTGGGATATACGTGCGAAAAACCGCCCGCCAGAACGGAAATGATCCGGCCGCTTTTGAGCGCGGTCTTCACCGCCGCAGCGTCCACGCCCTCGGCCAGTCCCGTTACCAGCGTAAAGCCCGCTTTAATCAGTTTTTCGCAGAATTCCTCGGTCTTGGCTATGGCGAGCGGCACGCTCTTTCTGCTGCCGACGACGGAAAACTTTTCGCCTTTCAGAAGTTCCGTATTCCCCCGCGCGTAAAGCACGAGCGGCGGACAGGGCACTTCGGCAAGTTCCCGCGGATAAGCGGCGCTTTCCCTCGTAACGCACGACACATTCTTTTTATGCAGCGCGTTCAACACATATTCCGCATAAGCGCCGTTTGACGCCCCGAATACGGCCTCCGCCCGCTCGCCGAGTAGCGCCGACAGCGCGGGCTTTTGTTTTTCGCAGAACTCTTCCGCGCTGCCGCCGCGATACATGCGGTATATTTCCGCTTTCACCCTGTATTCGAGGTGCGGGAAAGAATCCAGCCATATCAGGAATGTTTCGCGTTTCGTGTAGTTCATTTCATAAATCCGCGCCGCCGCTGCGGTAGCCGACGGCTTCGAGAATGTGTTCGCTGCCGATCTCGGCGGCGCCCGCCATATCCGCTATGGTGCGCGCGACCTTTACGATACGGCTCCGCGCCCTCGCGGAAAGCCCCAGCGATTCGTAAGCGCTCTTCAGCACGGACTCGCTCTCCGCCGAAAGGCGGCAGTATTTTTTGATATGCCGCTCGTTCATCGCGGCGTTCGTGCGTATATCGTCGTTTTTAAACCGTTCGAGCTGCACCTCGCGCGTTCTGTTCACCCGTCCGCGCACCTCTTCGCTCGTTTCCTCCTTTTCCGAAGAAACGAGTTCGCCGTATTTTACGCCGTCCACCTGCACCTGCAAATCTATTCTGTCGAGCAGAGGCCCGGAAAGCTTTGCGCGGTATTTTGCGATCTGCGCCGGCGAACAGGTGCAGATCTTGTCCGCCGAACCGAGATTGCCGCACGGACAGGGATTCATGCTCGCGCACAGAATGAAATCCGCCGGAAAGGTAACGCTGCCGTTCGCGCGGGATATGGTGATTACCCTGTCTTCAAGCGGCTGGCGGAGCGCTTCGAGCGCCGCTCTGCCGTATTCGGGCAGTTCGTCCAAAAACAGAACGCCGTTGTGCGCCAGGCTTATTTCGCCCGGACGAATTATATTATTGCCGCCGCCCGTCAGCGCCACGGTAGTTGCCGTATGATGCGGACTGCGGAAGGGGCGCAGGGTAACGATGCCGTCCTCGTCGTTCAGCCGCCCCGCTACCGAGTGTATTTTCGTACATTCGAGCGCTTCCTCAAAGGTCATATCGGGCATGATGGTCGGGATACAGCGCGCCAGCATGGTCTTGCCCGTACCGGGCGGCCCTACGAACAGCAGGTTATGCCCGCCGCTCACCGCTATTTCCAGCGCGCGTTTCGCCATAGCCTGTCCCCTGACGAAACTGAGGTCGCTTCCGTAGGAAAATTCCTTGGCGATATCCCTGAATTCCCGTTTTGCACACGCGGACAGCGCGTTCGCGCCCGAAAGATGCTCCACCGCCTGCTTCAACGTTTCGCAGGCGTAAACTTCCGCGCTTTCGAGATAGGAAGCCTCCTTTTCGTTGGCTTTCGGAACGATAAACTTATTATATCCCGTTTTGAGCGCGGATATAAGGATGGGCAGAATGCCGTCTATGCGCCGCAGGCCGCCGTCGAGGGAAAGCTCGCCCAAAAAAACGCAGCCGTCCGTATCGGCAACAAGCTGACCGCTGGCTTTCAGCAGCGCGACCGCGATGGCGAGGTCGAACGCCGAGCCCTCTTTTTTGACGTCCGCAGGCGCGAGATTGACAGTTATCTTTTTGTTGGGAACCTTTCCGCCGCTGTTCTTAATGGCTGCGCGCACCCGTTCTTTCGATTCCTTGACGGCGGTGTCCGCCAGCCCTACAGATCGG
>UQZE01000065.1 GCA_900545325.1 uncultured Eubacteriales bacterium | reverse complement strand
CGATCTCTTGCATCCCGTTCTGTAAGCAGGGTCGTAGCCGAGCACGATTTTGTTTTTGAGCGGCGGCTGCATCAGCAGCGGGCGCAGGTTGACTTCGAACATCTTGATCGCCTGTTCTGAGGCCATATCCGTGAGATAAGCGCGAATTTCCCTTTCCATAGATGGAAAGATCAGCCTTTCGTAGCCGTCCGCCGCCGCTTCCTCCACGAGATAGGTCGTTACGGAACCGGGCTTTACGACGCTCGCTTCGCAGATGCGTATGCCGAAAGCCTTGTCGAATTCCACCTTGACTTTCAGACACTCCTCCGCCTCGCCGCGGTTGATCGCGAGCACCCTGTGGCTCTTGATTTCGGACACGGGTTCGCTGTAATCTTTATACATTTCGTACGTCTTGGCGTTTTCCTTGTCCTCGACGAGTTTTGTGGAAATTTCCGCCTGTTTCAAAAATATCTTACGCAGTTTCTTTCTCAGCTCCGCGTTGTCGGAAATCCTTTCGGCAATGATGTCTTTTGCGCCGTCGAGCGCCTCTTTCACCGAATTTACGCCCTTTTCTTCGTTGACGTAGGGCTTTGCCAGATCTTCCGCCGTTCCCGAGGCGACGGTCTGCGCCTGCACGATGTCCGCGAGCGGTTCCAGCCCCTTGGCGAGCGCTACGGTCGCGCGCGTCTTTTTCTTCTGTTTGTACGGGCGGTAGATGTCCTCCACTTCGGTCAGCGTATTCGCCTCCGCGAGGGCGGTTTCGATCTCTTCCGTCATCTTGCCCTGTTCGGTGATAGAGGAACGCACTTCCTCCTTGCGCTTGTCGAGGTTCCTCAGATATGTCAGCCTGTCTGCAAATTCGCGCAGGATCTGATCGTCCAGATTACCGTGCATTTCCTTTCTGTAACGCGCGATGAACGGAATGGTGTTTCCGTCGTCGATCAGTTTGATGATGTTCGCCGTATATGTAGGGTTGATCTTGAATTCCTGCGTCAATCTTTCGGATATTTCCATAGTGATCTCTTTTTACTTTACTCCGTTTTTCCTGATATTCTCTTTATCTTCGGCGCTTACCCTGAAACTTTCCAGAATTTTTCTCTTCGTCTTATGAAGGACGTCCTCGTCCAGAGTACAGCGTTTCAGATACGCTTTCGTTTCCGCGTTCAGCTTGACGTAACACACGCTTAAAAGCCACGCGATCGCCATATTTACATAATATTCGCCTTTTTTTACGCACTCGCACGCCGAAAATATCGTTTCGGCGTAACGTTCCCGCACGTAATGATCGAGCAGCATGACCAGCCCGAAACGGCGGTGAAATTCTTTTTCGCTCCCGATCAGGCGTTCCACGACGGGCAGAAATTCTTCCTGCCGCTTATCCGCCCGGGTGCAGGCTGAGGCGACGCAGTCGCACACCGCCCAGTTGTCTATCATGTCCGCGAAACTCTCTATATCGCGGCAGAACTCTTCAAAGCCGCTCTTTCGGTAACACAGCGTGAAACCGTGCAGCATCTTTTCTTCAAAGGAAAGTTTTTCGTGCGCGAGAAACTCCTCTCCGCCCTCTTTTGCGATCCTCTTCGCAAGGCGGCGGAGCTCGGGTATCTTCACGCCGTAGATCTTATCTTTCGTAGGCGTCAGTTTTGCGGAAAATTCCTTCAATTTCTCACTCGACAGCGCCTCTATCTCCGCCATAATCTCTTCGTACGTCATATCAGCTCCGTATAGTATACGCCCGCGGCGTGCGGCGCGAGAACGGCTTTATCCGTAAATTTCCCGCGCGAAAGAAGTTCGTAAACCGTTCCCTCAAAGCGCAGAACGTATTCGTCGTTCCCGCGGTTGACCGCGACCACAACGGCCTGATCTCCCTTTCTCCGCTCGAACACGAGGGCGCGGCGGTCGCACCAAAGCTCGTTGTACTCCCCGCCGCCGAAAGGCGGCAGCTTTCTCAAACGGCCTAAAAAACGGTACCATTCCGTAAGCTCGGCGTCCTCTTTTCCCCAAGGGAAAGGCAGGCGGTTGAGCGGATCTTTATATCCCTGCATGCCCGCTTCGTCGCCGTAATAGACGCAGGGCACTCCCGGCACGGTATATTGAAGCAGAGAGGCGGTTTTGAGCCGCTCCTTTGCGCGCGCGTAATCGTCCCCTTGAAGTCTGAACCGCGCCCAGACGTTTTTATCGGAGGTTCTGGGCGCGTTGTCGGCAAGTTCGGTCAAAATCCGCTTCGTATCGTGCGTGCCGAGTATGTTCATGCACACGTCGAGGCTCTGTTTCGGATAATGGTCGAGCAGCGTTCTCACGCAGTTCGCAAAATACTGCGCGTCGCCCTCCTTCACGAAACGGATCGCCGCGGCTTTGAAAGGATAATTCATCACGCCGTCCAGCTCCGCTCCCTGAAAATATCTGCGCCGCACGTTATACGAAACCTTGTTGGACGCGTCCTCCCACACCTCGCCGATAAGCAGCGCGTTTTCGTTCGCGCGCTTGAGCGCGGCGCGGATTTTCCTTATAAAACCGTCGGGCAGCTCGTCCGCCACGTCCAGCCGCCAGCCGCCGAGCCCCATCGCGGTGTAACGGGCGATCACGCCCTTTTCCCCCGCAATGAATTCCGCATAGGAGGGCTCGTCCTCGTTGACGTCGGGCAGGGTGTCGAATCCCCACCAAGAGGCGTAGCTGTCGGGAAAGGATATGAAGTTATACCACTTGAAATAAGGCGAATTTTCGCTCTGGTACGCGCCGAGCGAGGGATAGCGGCCGTATTTGTTGAAATACACGCTGTCCGACCCCGTGTGATTGAACACGCCGTCGAGGATCAGTTTTATGCCGAATTTTTCCGCCGCGGCGACGAGAGAGGCAAAATCCGCTTCCGTGCCGAGCATCCAGTCGAACTTATCGTAATCGCCCGTATCGTAGCGGTGATTGCTCGCAGCCTCGAATACGGGGTTCAAATAGACGGCCGTAACGCCGAGATCTGCAAGATAAGGCAGTTTTTCCTCTATCCCCTTGAAATTTCCGCCGAAAAAATCGTTGTTTTTTACTTTGCCGTTTTCGTCGGGAAGATATACGGGAAGCTCGTCCCAGCTTTCATGCAGAACTTTTCCCGCGCCGACAACGGCCTCGCCCGCCTTTCTGAAACGGTCGGGAAATATCTGATAAATCACCCCGTTTTTCACCCAATCGGGCGTAGCGTACGGTTCGTAGACCGTGAGCTGCCAGAAACGAGGCTCGGAACGGAGTTTTGCTTTCAGGTCTTCCCCCGCGCCCAGACTGCTCTTGCCGTCCAGGCGGAAACAATACCAGTAAAGCCCCTGCTCTTTCGGCGTAAATTCGTAATAAAAACCGCCGTCGCAAGCGGTCATCGCACAGTAACAGCTGTCGCTCACGCCGTCCTTTTTCAAAACGATCTCACAGGACGCCGCGTCCGTAAACACCGTAAATCCGACGGGCCTTTTCGCCTCCGCGCCGCCGATAATGCTCTTGCAGCGCGGATCGAGCGGGTTATAGTAATAATTCATAACTTACTTTATGCGCTTGAGGCCCCAGATCTTTTCGGCGTATTCGCGCACGCTCCTGTCCGCGGAGAAACGCCCCGCGGCGGCGATATTGTTCAAGGACATTTTCGCCCACTTCGCCTTGTCGAGATAGGTTTCCTCCGCCAGCTTGTGTATATCGCAGTAAGCGCCGAAATCCGCCATGCACATATACGGATCGGCAACGGGACTGCCCTTTACGAGATAAGAGGCTATGTCCGAAAAAGACTGCCCGCCGAAACCGCGGTTGAGCGCCGCGATAACTTTTTCCAGCCTTTCGTTCCTGCTGTAATATTCGGTGGCGTTGTAGCCGTGTTTCCAGATATTGTCCACCTCTTCCGCCGTAAGGCCGAAGATAAAGATGTTTTCTTTGCCGCAGGCCTCCTGCATTTCCACGTTCGCGCCGTCCAGCGTGCCTACGGTGAGCGCGCCGTTGATCATGAACTTCATGTTGCCCGTGCCGCTCGCCTCTTTGCCGGCGAGGGATATCTGTTCGGAGATCTCCGCGGCGGGCATCAGCTTTTCCGACATGGAAACGGAATAGTCCTCCATATAGACGACATTGAGCTTTTCCCTGATCTTCGGATGTTTTTTGATGTCTTCCGAAAGGAACCAGATGAGTTTTATGATCTGTTTAGCGAAGTAGTAACCCGGCGCCGCCTTCGCGCCGAAGATAAAGGTGCGGGGCTCGACGGGCGCTTCGGGATTTTCCAGCAGTTCGTTATAAAGCGAAATGATGTGCATCGCGTTGAGCAGCTGGCGCTTGTATTCGTGCAGGCGCTTGGCCTGCACGTCGAAGATTGTATCGGGATCGACCACATAGCCTTCGGTCTTTTTCGCGTAGGCGCAGAACTGCTCTTTCTTGACGCGCTTTATCTCGTTCAGGCGTTTCAGAACGCCTGCGTCGTTTTCGAACTTTTTGAAGTCCGCCAGCTTTTCGGCGTCCTTTACGTAGCCTTCGCCGATCGTATCGTTGAGCAGGGAACAAAGTTCCTTGTTCGACTGGCACAGCCAGCGGCGGTAGGCAATGCCGTTGGTAACGTTTGTGAACTTATCGGGCCATACGTCGTAATAGTCCTTGAAAATGCTCTTTTTGATGATCTCCGAATGGAGCGCCGAAACGCCGTTCACTTTGTGAGAGGCGATCACGCTCAGATTCGCCATGCGCACCTGTCCGTGCGAAAAGACGGACATTCTGTCTATCTTGCCCCAGTCCCCGGGAAATCTGTTCCACATTTCCCCACAGAAACGTTGATTTATTTCCTTTAAAATGGAATATATGCGCGGGAGTTTTCTCGAAACAAGGTCTTCGTTCCAGGTTTCGAGCGCTTCGCTCATGACGGTGTGGTTGGTGTATGCCACCGTGCGCGTTACGATATCCCATGCGCTTTCCCACGAATAACCGTGTTCGTCCATCAGCAGCCGCATGAGTTCGGGAATACAGAGCGCAGGGTGCGTATCGTTGATGTGGATCGCCGCCTTGTCGGGCAGCGTATCGAGCGAACCGTAACGGCGCAAATGGTCTTTGACGATATTCTGCAAAGACGCAGAAACGAGCAGATACTGCTGTTTGAGCCGCAGGGATTTCCCTTCGAAATGATTATCCGAAGGATACAGCACTTTGGATATGAGTTCGGCCTCGCTGTCGTCCTGCATGGCGCGCATGTAATCGCCCTGCGAAAAGGACTTCATATCGAAGTCGTGCACGTTCTGCGTGCGCCACAGGCGGAGCACGGAAACCGCCTCAGAATCCTTGCCCGAAACCATCATGTCGTAGGCGACGGCCTCCACCTCTTTGGCGTCCACATGGTCGATGACCAGGCCTTTCTCCGTCCAGCGCTCCTTGACGTATCCGTCGAACTTGACTTTAAAGGTGAGATCCGTTCTCTGCGCCAGCCACGCTTCCCCGCCCGGGAGCCAGATATCGGGCAGTTCCATCTGCCAGCCGTCTACGATCTTCTGTTTGAAAAGACCGTATTCGTATAAGATAGAGTATCCCATAGCGGGATAGTTCTGCGAGGCCAGCCCGTCGAGAAAACAGGCGGCGAGCCTGCCGAGGCCGCCGTTGCCCAGCCCCGCGTTCGGCTCCATGTCGTAAAGTTCTTCCACCGTAACGGGCAGGTTTTTGAGCGCTCCCCTGAACGCGTCCTCCGCGTCCAGATTGTACAAATTGTTTTTGAGCGACTGCCCGAGCAGGAACTCCATGCAGAGATAATACACGCGTTTCCCGTCCTGCGCACGGTATTTTTTATAAAATTTATCTCTTTTCTCCAGCAAAATGTCGCGCACGGACATTATGACAGCTTTGTAGATCTGTTCCTTCGTAGCCTCCTTCGGCGAAACGCCGAAGTAGCGCGACAGTTTGCCTTTGATCATCGTCGTAGCATCTTTTTCGGTAAAATTTTGCATTTTTTCTCCTCAACTAAGTAAGCATTTGTAAAACACGTCTTGCGGGGCTCCCGCGCAGGATCACTTCGTTATCCCGTCGTACAATTTCCGGTATTCGCGGGCGGAATTGTTCCAGCTGAAATCGCTTTCCATCGCACGGCGGACGATATCGCTCCAAACGTTTTTATCGCGGAAATCCCGCGCCGCCTCGCGCAGAACGTACAGCATGTCGTGCGCGTTGTAATCGCGGAAGGTATAGCCGTTGCCCTGCGGTCCGGCCTTGATACTGTCGTTCAGCCCGCCCGTTTCGCGCACCACCGCAACGGTGCCGTAGCGGGAAGCGATCATCTGCGAAAGCCCGCAGGGTTCCGTCTTGGAGGGCATCAAAAAGATATCGCTGCCCGCGTAGATCTTTCTCGAAAGGTCGGCGTTGAAAGCGATCACGGTAACGCACTTGCCCTGATAGCTCCGCGCGAGATTAGCGAAGTAGTTTTCATACGAGGCGTCGCCTTTGCCCAAGACGACGACCTGTACGTCCTCGCTCAAAAACTGCTCGATAACGGCCTTTACGAGATCCAGGCCCTTATGCGAGACGAGGCGGGAAACGATCGCCACCACGGGAACGTCCGCACGGACGGGCAGAGAAAGCATTTTCTGCAGTTCGGCCTTGCAAACCGCCTTGCCCGACATGTCGCTTTCCGAATAATTCCTGAAGATGTACGGGTCGGTGGCGGGATTGTAGCTGTCCACGTCGATGCCGTTCAGTATGCCGCATAGCTTTTGTTCGTTGCGGCGGATTATGCCGTCCAGCCCGTGCGCGAAGAACGGATCTTTGATTTCGTTCGCATAAGTGGGGCTGACGGTGCTGACCGCATCCGCCATTTCGACGGCGCCCTTCATAAGGTTGATGCAGCCGTCGAATTCGATATAATTGAAGATGTTCGACGGGAAGCCGAACAGATCGCCCCGCGTTTCGTTGCCGAATTTGCCCTGATATTCTATATTATGAATGGTGAACACCGTTTTGATTTTCTGGAAATCGACACTCCAATTATAGAGCGAACGGAGATAAATTATACTTGCAGCCGTCTGCCAGTCGTTGCAGTGCAGAACGTCGGGAAAGATATCGAGCGCGCCGATGGCGTCGAGGATCGCCTTGGAAAAGAACGCGAAACGCTCCCCGTCGTCGTAGAAACCGTAAATGTTCCCGCCGCGCTTGAAATAGTATTCGTTATCGAGGAAATAATAGGTAACGCCGTTTTCCACCAGTCTGAACACGCCGCAGTATAATCTGCGCCAGGCGAGCTGTACATAGAAATTCGTTACGTATTCCATCTTGTGGCGGTATTCGTGCCCTATGCAGGCGTAAAGCGGAAGGATCACGCCGACGTCGAGCATGGAATTTTTCGCAAGCGCCTGCGGCAAGGAACCGATGACGTCCGAAAGTCCGCCCGTAGCGACGTACGGCCGACATTCCGACGCGGCGATCAGTATCCTTTTTTTCTTGACGACCTCCACTTTCGGCATGGGCGCGGGTTGCACCGCCGCCTTTTCCGCCCGGACTTCGGCCGCCTTGGGCTTTGCCGCAGTCTTCTTCGCGGCGGGAGCTTTCGCCGCCGCCTTCTTCACCGTCTTTTTCCCCTCTTCTTTGGTAACAGCCGCGCTCTTCGCGCTCTTTTTCGTTTCTGCCATTTTCAAAACTCCTTTAAATCATACTGCCTTTCGGTATATAAAACGGGTGGTTTTCGCTGCCCGACAGCACGCGTCTGTCGCGCACCACCACGTCCTTATCGGTAATCATGCAATTCATGGTAACGTGTTCCCCCAGAACGGTGTTCTGCATGAGCACGCAGTTCTTCACCACCGAGCCGCACGCCACCTTGACGCCGCGGAACAGCACGGAATTTTCCACCGTGCCCTCGATCACGCAGCCGTCGGCTATCATGGAATTTTTCACCACCGCGCTCGCGCCGTATTTTGTGGGCACGCTGTCGCGTATCTTGGTGAACACGCTCCTGTCCCCGAACAGTTCGTGGCGGTTCTTTTCGTCGAGCAGGTCTAGGTTCTTTTCGTAATACGACTGCATGGACGTGATCGCCGCGAAATACCCCTTATGTTCATATGCCATGATGCGCATGCTCTTCACGTTCGCCGTCAGAAGGTCGGTCGTGAAATGTCGGTAATTGGAGGCGAGCGAATCCATGATGAGATTTTGCAGCAGGGAACGCTTCATAACGTATATGTTGGCAAACACGTTGTTTTCCGCTTCGGCCTTGCTCTCGTATTTGAGCGCCGACACCCTGCCGTCGCTGCCCACCGAAAGCGTTACGGCGTTATCTTCTTCCATCGCGTTCTTTCTGTATACGAGCGTGATGTCCGCCTTGCTGATGCGGTGGTACTCTATCACGTCGTTATAATTAATTCGGCACACGTTGTCGCAGTCGGTCATGACGACGTAATCTTCGTCCGCATGGCGCAAAAATCCCGTTATGCTTTTGAGCGCTTCGAGACGGGAATTATACAGCGTGTCGCTGCCGCGGTCGCCGAACGGGGGCAGAATGATGAGGCCGCCGTCCTTGCGCGCGAGATCCCAGTCTTTGCCGCTGCCCACGTGATCCATGAGCGACTGATAGTTGCGTTTTGTGATAACTCCCACTTTCGTTATGCCCGAATTGACCATGTTGGACAGGGCGAAATCGATCAGGCGGTATCTGCCGCCGAACGGTATGGAGGCCAACGTCCTCAGTCTGACGAGTTCGGGCAGGTTGGCATCGTGGATATTGGAAAATACTATACCGAGCGCTTTCATGTCATTTCCCCTCCTTCGCCACGTTTTTTTCTATCATCTCGCCGCCTCCGATCACGGCGCCGTCGCCGACGGTCAGTTCGCGTCCGACGACGGCTATCCCCTTGCCCGCCGACTTTTCCTCTCCCAGCCGCACATTCGCGCCGATTTCGGTGTTTTCGTCCACAATCGCGTATTCGAGCACGGAATTCTCACCGACCGTAACCTCCGACATGATAATGCAGTTGCGCACGACGGCGCCTTTTTTCACGACCACGTTGCTCGAAAGTATGGAATTTTCCACCGTGCCGTAGATTTCGCAGCCCGAAAGGACGATGCTGTTGTTGACCTTGCTGCCCGCGCCGAGATACTGCGGCGGCGAGAGCGGACTTCTCGAATATATCTTCCACGAAGGATCGTAGATGTTGAATTTCGGCGAATCGCCGAGAAGGTCCATATTCGCGTCGTAAAGCGAATCTATCGTGCCTACGTCCTTCCAGTAGCCGTCGAAAAGATACGCGTACATCTTTTCTCCCGCGGCGAGCATGGCGGGGAGCACGTCCTTGCCGAAATCGTTGCGGGAGTCCTTTTTTGCTGCGTCCTCCTCCAGATATTTATACAGTTTTTTCGCCGAGAATATGTATATTCCCATAGAAGCCAGGTCGTTTTTCGGCTTTTTGGGCTTTTCTTCGAATTCGTAGATGGAACCGTCCTCGTCGGTGTTGAGTATGCCGAAACGGGAGGCCTCCGACAGCGGCACCTTGATGGCGGCTATCGTGCAATCCGCGTCGTTCAAAATATGAAAATTGAGCATGCGCGAATAGTCCATTTCGTAAATATGGTCGCCCGAGAGCACCAGCACGTAATCCGGATCGTAAGACTTGATGAAGTGCAGGTTCTGGTAGATGGCGTTCGCCGTGCCCTTATACCAATCCGACGACTGCTTGCCCTGGTAGGGCGAGAGGATATGCACGCCGCCGTAAGCCCTGTCGAGATCCCACGGCTGACCGTTTCCGATATAGTCGTTGAGCACGAGCGGCTGATACTGCGTGAGCACGCCGACGGTGTCTATCCCCGAATTGACGCAGTTGGAAAGCGGAAAATCGATGATGCGGTATTTGCCGCCGTAGGATACGGCGGGTTTCGCGATCTTGTTGGTGAGCGCGTACAGACGGCTCCCCTGTCCGCCTGCAAGAAGCATTGCCACACATTTCTTTTTTCTGAGCATTATCTTTACCCCTTATTTTAAAGATTTTTTATCTTTCGCTTATTTCTGTTCCTTTTCTTCGTAGTATTGGCATGAAAGTTTCGGGAGCGTGAGTTTCATATAGGCGTTTACGTCCTTTTTATCCAGCCGTTTCGCCTCCGCCACCCGCTTTTTGTTCACGCCGCGGCCGCCGTATTTCAAAGCGTCGCTGTCGAAAACCAGTTTATATTTGCCCTTTTCCGCCTTGAGGGGGAATTCGGCGTAATCGCAGCCGGACATGTTAATAATCACATACACCGCCTTGCCGCGCTTGTCGAAACGCTTGTAGGCAAACACGTTTTTATCCCGTTCGTCCGCCAGGATCCAGCTGAACCCCTCCCAGGAATCCTCTATTTCGTAAAACGCCGGCGTCTGTTTGTAAAATTCGTTGATTTCCCTGAAAAACCTTTGCAGCTGTCGGTGTTTTTCGTATTCGAGGAGGAAAAATTCCAATCCTTCTTTATAAGCCCATTCCTTGAACTGTCCGAATTCCGTGCCCATAAAGGTAAGCTTTTTGCCCGGATGCGACATCATATATCCTATATACGCGCGGAGGTTGGAGAACTTATCGTCGTAACTTCCGGGCATTTTGTCGAGCAGCGAACGCTTGCCGTGCACGACCTCGTCGTGCGAGATCGGCAGGATAAAGTTTTCGCTGAACGCATAGTACATTGAAAACGTCATCTTGTTATGTCCGTCGCGGCGGAAATACGGGTCGGTCTGCATATACGAGAGCGTATCGTTCATCCAGCCCATGTTCCACTTGAAGTTGAACCCCAGCCCGCCGAGATACGCGGGTTTCGTGATCATCGGAAAAGCGGTGCTTTCTTCCGCGACCATCAGCGCGGACGGAAACAGACCGAACACCGTTTCGTTCAGTTTTTTGAAAAAGGCGATCGCTTCCAGATTGTAATTGCCCCCGTGCACGTTGGGCGTCCATTCCCCCGGCTTTTTGTCGTAGTCGAGATAGAGCATGGCAGCCACCGCGTCCACCCGCAGTCCGTCGATATGGAACACGTCGAACCAGAAAACGGCGTTCGATATCAAAAAGCTCTGCACTTCGTTGCGGCCCCAGTCGAAAACGCGCGTGCCCCAGCCCTTCATTTCCATTTTATCCTCGCCCTGATATTCGTAGCAGGGCGTTCCGTCGAACTCGTAAAGGCCGTGTTCGTCCTTGGGAAAATGCGCGGGCACCCAGTCGAGAATGACGCCTATCCCGTTTTTATGGAACTCGTCCACCAGCCGCATGAATTCGTGCGGCGTGCCGAAACGGGAGGTAACGCTGAAATACCCCGTGATCTGATAGCCCCAGCTGCCGTCGAAAGGATATTCCGCCACGGGCATGAATTCCACGTGCGTATACCCCATGCGCTTTACGTAGGGCACGAGTTCTTCGGCAAGTTCCGTATAGGTGATATACCCGCCGTCCTCCTTCTTCTTCCAGCTGCCGAGATGCACTTCGTAAATATTGACGGGAGAGGAATATACCGAGGTGCGTTTCGCCTGCTCCCTGTACGCGCCGTCCCTCCACTCGTATCCGCCGAGATCGTACACTTTGGACGAGGTATGCGGCGGCGTTTCGCTGTGGAAAGCGTAAGGATCG
>UQZE01000064.1 GCA_900545325.1 uncultured Eubacteriales bacterium | reverse complement strand
TTCCGATCTGAAGTTCTTCGGAGGCCGACGTGAGAATATTTTTCAGCACGGCGACGAAAATTTTATCTTCCAGAACGAAATGCCCCTTATCCACTTCCGCCTTGATGGCGTTGACCGCGCGGTCAAAGTAGGTGGCGAAATTCACTTTGTTGTAGGAATTCATGAAAACGTCGTAATCGACCTTTTCTTTCTGCGTTTTGTGCAGTTTGCCGTAATCCGCCTTGATTGCTTCGAGCGCGGCCTGATCTTCGGAAGTCAGGGTATCGGGTATTTCCGCTATTCTCCCGTTGAGATCGGCTATCCTTTCATCGGATTTCGCCTTGATGGCGTCGAGTTCGGCGCGGCCGTCCGCCACATACGCCTGTTCGGCGGCGTCGAATTCCGCATATGTCTTTTCAAGTTCTTCCGCCGCGTTGAGGTCTACGCTCCAAAGCTCTTCGAGAGACGCGCCGCCGCGCAGAGCGGAAACTTCCTCCATCCACCGGTCGAGTTTTTCTGTGATCGCGGCAAGTTCTTCTTCGGCCTTTGCCAGCGCCTCGATATTTCTCACCTTTTCTTTCTGCGGTGCGGAAAGCGCTTCGTACTCGGCTCTCGCCCCGTCTATATCCGCCTTGCTTTCCAGCGTGACGGGCGAACCGATCGCGGCGATAAGCACTTCCACGTGTACGGCCACAGCATTGTCTATAACGAGAAGATATTTTTCGTAAGCGGCTTTATACGTAACGGTCTTTTCCGCGTCCACAAAATATCCTTCCTGCGCGGCAAGCCATTTCCTGTCGGCTTCGTCGAGAGCCTCGAAATCGCTCTTCACGCTCTGATAAGCCTCATCGTATTCCTCTATGTCTTCCATCGCGGGCTGTTCGGGGTCGAGCGCGTTCATCGCGGCCGCTATCTTTCCGATATTTTCGAGCAGAGCAGCTTTTTCCCCGATCGCGGCGGTGTATTTCGCATAGCTGTCGAAATAATCTCCCGATACCGCGCCCTCAATTACTTCTCTCGCCTCTTCGGAAATTTCCCCGTACAGCGCAACGGCCTCGTCCACGAGCGCCATATTGTCCGTATGGATATCCCCCAGTTCGAATTCGTTCAGTTTATCCTGCCAAACTTTCACCGTGGCGGTCAGTTCTCCGTACGCCTCGTTAGCGGCGGCGAGTTTATCGTAGTTGGTTACGTACTGCTTGTAGTCTTCGGGCAGGGCGTCGTATAACTCGTTCGCTTTCTGCAAGGCGTTGTAGTATTCTTCGGACACCGTAACGTCCGCGGGGATCTTATCGATCGCGTTGATCACGGGCGCGACGGCCGCGGTGATCTTGTTGATCTCGGCCTGGAAATACGCCATCACGTTCTGGCAGGTATCGTTTTCGTTTCCCTTGAAAGAAATCTTCGTTCCTTCGAACGTCGTTTTCTGTTCGGGCGTAAACGCGTTGAGCGTAGACTGTATTTTACCGAAGGCGTCCTTTAAATCGAAGTTTTCGATCTCCGCGTTCGCAATGAGTTCTTCCAGCGAAACGACGAGATCTTTCACCTGTTTGTCCCATGCGTTCCAAATTTTGCGCGCGTCCGCCATGGCGGCGTAGCTTTCCACGATATATTCGCCCTCGCCGCCTGCATAAACGCTTTCGTCGTTATTTCTTATATCCTCGTCGAGCGCGGCGAACAGTCCCTCCGCCGTTTCGATAAGGCCGTTGTGTTCCGCAGTGTATTTGAGTTCTTCTTCCGCGGGGATTTGCGCGATCGCATCCCGCAGAGCGGCGATCGATTTCTCTATCCCGGCTATTTCGGCAAGCATGCCTTCGAGTTTTTCCTTCGCCTCCGCGGAGATCAGGGACTGAAGGTCGTTGAAGTTTTCGCTGCCATCCGCGTCCGTTCTCTTATCTTCGGAAAGCAGTTTGTCAAAGCTGTCCTTCGCCGCGGCGATCTCTCCCTTTTTCGTATAATATACCTTGCCCTCTTCTACCTGAACGGCGCCGATCTGCGCCTCTACGGCCGCGGCTTTTTCCGTCCATGCGGCATAATCCGCCGCCGCGCTTTCGTAATCTGCAAAGTTGGTTATGTAAACGAGCTCGGATTTCAGTTCCTCGCTGTAAATGTCCCTGCCGTAGATCTCGTCCAGGGCCTGCTTCGCGGCGTCGATGCTGTCCTTGCTGCCCAGCACGATCTCCCCGTCGCCCGTCGTCATGGTTTTGGAGGAAGCGTCGTAATATTCTATCTCGCCGATCGCCGTAACCGCCGCGTCGATCAACGCCTTTTTCGCGGCAAAAACGCTTTCCGCCCCGGTCAGGTTCTCGTCCTTGTTGACCAGCGCGTTTTTCACGAAAGTCCTGCCGTTTTCGGTCAGATCGTCGTAAAGCGCCCGCGCCTCCTCCACTTTTGCTTTATCGGCGTACATCACGTCCTTCACCGCGGTGTTCGCCAGCGTGTACAGGTCGGCTATTTTGGCTTTCGCGGCGTAAGGTTTTTCGAAAATCGCGTAAACCTCGTCGTAAAGCGCCTTGATTTCGGGATCGAGACCGGCTTTTTCCTCTGCCGAAAGACCGCCTTCAGCCTCGGTCGACTGATAGAGGAACACCGCGTTGCCGCCCTCTATCCCCGCAAATTCCAGCGCGTGTTCCGAAACCAGCAGATCGTCGTCTATGGTCTCGTCTTTGAAATAACTGACGATACGCGTGAATTTTTCGGCCTTGGTCTCCTCTGCGGCGTTGGCCGCGGCGGAAATCCCGTAGGAGGCAAACGCGCACATCGCAAGCGCGACGACCGTCAAAAAAGTCAAAAGACCTCTTTTACTGCTTTTTGTCATAATCTTTCTCCTTTCTTATATATGACTTCCCTTTTATTAAAACGAATTCCTACCCCGTAAGAAAATAAAAACAATTCAATTTGAATTATTTTTTGCGATAATCATTCGTTTTGAATTATATTATCACACAAAATGAACAATGTCAACTCAAAACGAACGATTATACAAAAAAATTTTTTAAGCTATTATAATTTTTAAAAAATAAAACAATTTAAAAAAAGGAAAATATGTTCAGATTAAAAGAATTGAGAATGGAAAACGGATTGAAGAGAAGCGAATTTGCCAAAGAGATCGGCCTGCCCGCAAGCACGGTGGCAAATTACGAAAACGAAACGAGACAGGCTCCGTATAAGCTCCTTATCGCCTTTGCGGAATATTTTAACGTTTCGGTGGATTATCTTTTGGGAAAGACGGACGACGAGATATCCCCTTTTCTGCAGAAATTCGAAGGCCCGCTGACGCCCGCAGAAAAAAAGCTCGTTACGCTCTTTCGGGAAAGCACGCCGTTTTCGCAGAACCGCATTCTGGAATACGCCGCGCTGGTAAAAAACGCGCGGCTGGAATAAAAAAGAACGGCGCGCCGTTTCGGCACGCCGTATTTTTTACAGGTCTTTATCTCGTATGAGGCGGGGCTGCGAGGAAAAGAGATAATCCGCCAGCTCTCTGTCCGTGTTTATATTTTCGGGAAGGTAAATGCCGCCGACGGGCGTCTGCTCCGTCATGTGGAAGTCCGTGCCGCCCGTCTGCCTGAGCCCGAACCCCTCCGCAAACGCTTTCGCCACAAAATTGCGGTTTGTGTGGTATTTGTGCCCGTTATAGACTTCAACGCCGTGCATATACCCGTAATAGCCGACCTTCACGCCCGTCCGGAACGGATGGGACTGCACCATGAACACGCCGTTTTTTTCCGCAAGCGAAAAGAGTTCCCGCTGCGTGAGCGCGTAAAGGGCGGGATTATCGTAAAAAAACTTTTCGTCGACGCCGTAAAGCAGGTACTCGCTGAAATACCCCTCCGCGTCGTATGCGCGCACCTCCGAACCGAGAAAGGGCCTGATCCCCTCCCGTAAGGCCGCGGTACGGAATTTTTCGTAAAGCGAAAAGTAAAATTTCAGTTTTTCGGCGTATGTTTCCCCCGGGTAGAGCGCGAAACTCGCCTCGCAGCAATGGTTTGTAAGCACCACGCCGCCGTATCCCGCGTTTTTATAAACTTCGAGCAGTTCTTCCACATCGGCCTGCGCGCACGAACTGCCGCCGCGCGAATGGGCGTGCATTTCCAGTTTCAGTTCTTTCATATCCCCTCCCGCAGGGCGCCGAGCGCCGCCGCATGCCGTTTCACGCCCTCGTTCATGGCGAGATAGAGCGCCGCGGTATCGTACCGCGCGTCGTGCGCGGAGGGCGCGGCGCGGAACAAACGCATGGTTTCGCGCGTTACGTCGTAGGGATAAATGTCCAGAAACTCGCAGAGCTCGGACAGCTTCGGATATTTATACGACACGCCGTTCGCGCGCGGCAAACGGCATACGGGCGTGAATTTTTTCATGGAACAAAGACTGTTTTTGTAGGTGAACCGCTCGCCCAGCCGCTCGAATTCCGCGCTCATGAACATGAAGTCGAAAGAAAAATTGTGCGCGATCAGCACGTCGGCCGCGCGGAAATCTTCCGCGATCTCCCCGAACCTGTCCGCAAACACGCGCCCTTGCGAAAGTTCGTACAAAACTTCCGCCGTAAAGCCGTGCACCGCCGCGGCGGACGGTTCCACATAGCCCACGTGAAAAAACATATTCTTGCCTACGGCGCCGCTTTCGTCCTGCAAAATATAGGAAAGCTGGCATATCTTCCCCGGTCGCAGCCCCGTGGTTTCCGTATCGAAATAAAGGTTCATATCTCTCCCCGATAAAAAAAGAGCGGAATTCCCGCTCTTTTTCTCTTTTTAATCTTTCAGCAACTCAGAATATCTTTCGGTGTAGATCTTTACGTACTCTTCGTTATATTCTTCGTATTCGCCGTCCTCGTTGGGCAGTTTGTAGCGGTTCACGATCTCCGTCTGCTTGTTGGTCAATCTGGTGCTCACGAAATTGCTCACGTAAGCCTGCTGCAGCTGATAGAGATAGAACTTGTCGTTCTTGCCCGACGCGTTGCCGCCCTCTTCGTCGAGATAATATTCGATATCCGAGATCATGGCGTTGTAATATTCTTCCCAAGTGTCGTAGGTCGTGTCGCCTATCTTCTTTTCGACGCCGAGAGAATCGAGATACGATTCCAGCGTTTCGTAGCCGGACTTCGCGCTGATGGTCTGCGACTTGAAGATGAAGTGATAGCCGTAATCGGTGCCGACCACGATATAACCGCCGTCCGGCATCTTGAGGACTTCCCTCGCCGCGTCCGCAAATTCCTTCACGTACGTTTCCGTGCCGTCCACGTCTACGGGCGGCTTGACCACATAGCCTTTATAGGTGTTGAGCGAACCGTCGTCCGTGCTGAACGCGAACAAAAGCTCGTTCATTTTTTCGTCGAACTCGACGTAATCCTGCGTTTTGGGCGTCGCCTTTCTGTAATAAACGCCAGGATCGGCTTCCGCCGCCACATTGCCCGTTCCGTAGAGATAATCGTCGATAATCTTCACGAACGCAGCGAGGTCGTATTCGGGATTATACGTTATTTCGTATTCCTCCTCGTAATCTTCGTCCTCTTCGCCCTCGGCGGGTTTATCCGCTTCGTTCAGCCACTTGACGTCGCCTTGGAACGGGAAAGAATTTTCCGCCGTGGTGAACGTGTAATCGCCCGTGAATTTCTTGGTTGCGTAATCGAAATCGTACCCCGCGGTGATCCAGGTGGAACGCAGATCTTTCGCCGTGGTCTTATAGAGGATTTCCTCTCTCTTTTCCCTGTATTCCGCTTCGGAAAGGTTCTTTTCCTCGCCGAGCGAGGCGATCTGCGCTTCCTGCTTGTCGTCCACGCCTAAAAGCAGGTTGTAAACGAAACCGTAGCCCGCGTACGGGTTGTATACTATGGGAGAGGAGGTTCCGGCGCCGTCGATGGTCGTTTCGTAATCGGAAACGGAGCCGTTCTTCTGCGCGTCGTACATCTCCTTGTAGTTCGCCTCGAGATCGGCAAAACTTACCGTCGCGTATATGTCCGCCGTGAGTTTCTTTTCGTAATTTTCTATCACGATCGCCTCCTGGTTGGAGCGCAGCGTGTCCTTATAATAGTCGGTATCGTAGATAGAATCCTTGTTATAGTCGAAATCTTCGCCGATCAGGGCGTTGTCCTCCAAACGGGATATCACTTTGTTGTAAGCGCGTTTGGTGTCGGCGTCCACCGTCTGATAATCGTCGTCGAAACCGGTTATAACGCCTTTATCCAGGAAACTTTCCCCGTCGGTGTTGTAAGCTTTATAAAATTCGAGATAACTTTCGTATCCCTCGTGCGGTTCTTCGTAATTCGCCGCGTCCGTGGGTGCGACGCGCGTCGTTTCGGTAACGGTTTCCTTTTCCGTTTCGTCCTCTTCTTCGTCCTTGAACGATTCTATAAGGTCGTTGATGGACTTATTCGTATTGTAAAGGGCTTCCTCTTTTTCCGTTTCGTCGAGATAAGCCTGCGGATCGAACACGCCGTATTCCTTTACGCCCGCCGCATATTCGGGATATTTTTCCGCGTCGGAAAAATCGAGCATTGCCTGCTGCACCATGATGGCGTTGTTCACGAGCTGCTCCATCAGCATTTCAAACGCTTGTTTCTGCGTATAGGTGCCCTGCTGCACGTAGGAATAGCCGTAATTGAGATACATCATGACGAGATCTTTTTTCAATATCTCTTCCGTAGGCGCGTCCTCGGCGATCCTGACGGTCGCCACGACCTGGTTCATATCCCTTTCGCTGTCCGTCGTAATGAGGTTGCAACCGGAAAATACCGAAAGCCCCATCACCAAAGACAGCGTGCCTACAGCCAAAGTTTTCAAGAATTTTTTCATTTAACGTCTCTCCCAGAGGATTTGTAAATACTTTATCCGCTCCCCGCCCGCGGCTCGTCCGCTTACAGGCGGAAACTATAATTTCACGTATTATAGATTTTAACACAAAGGACGGAAATTTGCAATGATTTTCATTAACTTTTTGCCTTCTCTCCGCGAAAACTTAAAGAATAAGCGAAAAATTCCTTTAAAAATTCCAGCATTTCGCCGTTGCTTTTGTCCATGGAGGAAAATTGCAGCGCGGGAGAAACGCTCATATCGAGCCGCACGCCGTTTTTATAGCGTTCGAGCGCGGCGTGCAGCCCTTCGTAGTTCAAAGACGAAAGCGCGGCGAACGTAACCTCGCACAGCCCCTGCCGCACGGTGATGGTCTTGGCCGCGAACTTCGCAGCCATGCTCTTGACCGCCGCGATATTGATGAGGTCTTCCACCTCCATCGGCAGTTCCCCGTACAGATCGGCCAGAGAATCGCGCACGCGGTCTTCGTCCTTGCGGGAAGATATTTCGGCGATTTCCTTATACGCGTCCATGCGGAGCGCGGGGGAATCGATGTAATCTTCGGGGATATACGCCGAAACGCGGATGTCGAGTTCGGCGGTAACGGCGGGCGTTTCGCCCATTTCCTCTTTCAGCAGTTTGGTGTACAGCTCATAGCCCACCTTATCCATATGGCCGTGCTGTTCCCTGCCCAGCACGTTGCCCGCGCCGCGGATTTCGAGGTCGCGCATGGCGATCTTGAACCCGCTGCCGAGTTCGGCGAATTCCATGATGGCGGTCAGCCGCTTGTACGCCGTTTCCGAAAGCACCTTTTCCCGCTTGAACGTGAAATAGGCGTGCGCCAGGCGGTTGCTCCGCCCCACCCTGCCCTTGAGCTGGTAGAGAGTGGAAAGCCCCAGGCGGTCGGCGTCTATCACGATCAGCGTGTTCGCGCGCGGCAGATCCACGCCGTTTTCGATGATCGTGGTGGATATGAGTACGTCGGTCTCGCCGCGGTAAAACTCCATCACGGCGTTTTCCAGCGCGCTCTCGTTCATCTGCCCGTGCGCCACGGTGAATCTGAGATCGGGCAGCAGTCCCTTGACCCGCTTTGCAAAGGAATTTATGCTTTCTACGCGGTTATACAGCACGAACGCCTGTCCTCCGCGGTTGATCTCGCGGGAAAGGGCGTCGCGCAGGAGCGCGTCCGTTTCCTCCGTAACGTAGGTCTGCACGGGCAGCCGCTCCTTGGGCGGGGTATTGATGGTGGATATATCCCGTATGCCCGAAAGCGACATGTGCAGGGTGCGGGGAATGGGCGTTGCCGAAAGCGTGAGCGTATCGACGTTGTTTTTCAACAGTTTTATCTTTTCCTTGTGCTCCACGCCGAACCGCTGTTCCTCGTCCAGCACCAGAAGGCCGAGGTCTTTGAAATTGACGTCCGAACTCAAAAGGCGGTGCGTGCCGATGACGAAGTCTATGCGGCCGTCCTTCACGCCCTTGATGATCTCGTCCTGTTCCTTCGCGCTCTTGAAACGGTTGAGCACGGCGATATGCACGCCGAAATCCTTGAACCGCTCCGCGGCGGTGTTGTAGTGCTGCTGCGTCAAAATGGTGGTCGGGGCGAGCAAGGCCGCCTGCTTGCCCGAAACGACGGCGCGGAAGACGGCGCGGAAGGCGACTTCGGTCTTTCCGTACCCCACGTCCCCGCAGATCAGGCGGTCCATGACCTTGTCCGAACACATGTCCTCCATGATGTCCTGCGAGGCCTGTTTCTGGTCGTCCGTCAGTTCGTAGGGAAAGCGCGCCTCGAAAAGTTCCTGCATTTCGGAATCCTCCGTAAAGCGGAATCCCTTGCGCTCCGAACGCTCGGCATAGAGTTTTTTCAAATCTATGCTCATGGCCTTGATGGAGGCTTTCACCCGCTCCTTGATGCGGTCGAAGTCCCTGCCGCCTATTTTTGAAAGCGCGGGCTTTTTGTCCCCGCCGAGATAGCGGGACAAACTGTCCATCTGCTCGACGGAGATATAGAGAATATCCCCGCCCGAATATTCCACGGCGATATAATCCTTCGTTCCCTCTGTGGTGGAAATGCGCTTGGTGCCGCGCACCACGCCGATGCCGTGCACCTCGTGCACGGCGTAATCGCCCACTTCGGGCGCGGAGAAGAACTCGCCTTTTTTTCTCAGTTTTTTCTTTTCGGGCTTGCGCGCAAAGAGATCGCCGCTGCCCACCACGGCTATTTTTACGTCATGGTAGATAAAGCCGCTGTCCAGCGTGCCGCTGACTACGGAAACGCCCGCTCTGCCGCTCTGCACGCTGTCCACCGAAGAGGCGATGCCGCGGTCGGAAAGGTCGCCGTTCAGCCGTTTTGCGCGCTCGGGCGTATCGGCCAGCGCGACGACGCGGTACCCCGAAAACAGCCAGTTATCGACGTCCTCCGCAAATTCGTTGAATTTCAGCTGGTATTTCGCAACCGTGCCGCAGCGCAAGGTGAAGGTTTTGAGCGGATTGAAAAAGGGAATCGCGGTGGTCAGCGTCTGTAGCGCCGCCACGCGCTTTCTGCAGAGCGAGGCGATGAGCTCGTCCTCGTTTCCCAGCTGGTAAAACGCGAACGGGAACGCCTCGCCCGCGGCGAGCAGGTTCTTGAACCGTTCGCGGTGTTCCTGCAAGATAAAGTCCAGTCCGTCGGAAAGCTGTTTGCATTCGTCGAAAAACACCACGGCGTCCTCGGGCAGGAAAGAGCTCACGTCGGCGACGGCGTTTTTCAGCAGGGGCATCAGCACGGAAAGGCGCCCGTCCTGCACGCCGCTTTGCAGCATCTCGATCAGCTCGCCCGCCATGATGTTCAGTTTGGAGTGCGCCTCGGCGGTCTTTGCCGAAAACGCCGCTCTTTTCAGTTCCTCCGCAAGGGCGGGTATCTCTTCCCGCTCGACGATTACGTCGGTCGCGGTGAGTATATCCGCGCTTTCGAGATACGCCCGTTTTTCCCGCGTTTCGGGGTCGTATTCCTTAATGCTCTCGATCTCGTCGCCGAAAAAGTCTACGCGGACGGGATATCTGCGGTTGACGGCGAAAATTTCCAGAATGTCGCCCCGCAGAGAAAAACGCCCTTCGGAGTCGACGATCTCCTCGCGCACGTACCCCATTTTCACCAGCTTTTTCACCACGTCCTGCGGATCTGCGGTTTCGCCCTTTTTCAGCGAGACCGTATCGAGCCGCGCGGGGAAGAGCTGCAGCAGGGATTCGAACGTGGCGACGGCGGCGCGGGCTCCCTTTTGAATTTCGTAAAGGCCGTTGAGCCTGCGGAAAAGTGAATGTTTGGACAGCGCTTTGTTATATAAAAGCACGTCGTCCTTGGGGTATATCACCGCGGTTCTGCCGCCCGAAAGCGCGGATATCTCCGCCGCGGTCTTTTCCAGAGAAAGAATATCCTTGCAGATATAGAGCGCGAAAGCGGGCGCGTTGGCCGCGATATGGCATTTTACGGAAAAGGGCGCGTTGAACACCGCCGAGGGAATCCCGCGGCGGATGGTTTCGACGGCTTCGAGAAAGCCGCCGCCGATATTTTCGCTTTTCAGTATTTCGGAAAGCATGCGCGCCTCCTAAAAAACGCCCGCCGCGGTGCGGCGGGTGAAAATATCTATGCGGACGCAGGCGCGCCCGCATAGATCCGTTTTATTTTTTGTTGTATTTCTGCATCACGTTGTCGAGCGGCACGCCCCGCGCGAAGTCCGCCGCCGCGAGCCCCGCGGCGTGCGCCGTTTCGGCGAAAAGCGGCAGATCGGCTTCGGGTATGCCCGACAGCACGTAATTGATGAGCGGCACGTTCCCTTCGCCCTTGAACCCCACGCGCACGCGGGCGAAATCCTCTCTTCCGAGTTCCGCCACAATATTGCGCATGCCGTTGTGCGTGCCCGCGCTGCCTCCCTTGCGGATGCGGAGAGCGCCCTTGGGCAGATCGTAATCGTCGTATAAGACGATGAGATCTTCCGTCCCCGCCTTATAATACGCGAGCAGTTCCTTCACGCTTTCGCCGCTCAGATTCATATACGTCTGCGGCTTGGCTACGACGATCTTTTCGCCCTTGAAAAAGCCCTCCGCCACGAGCGCGCGGCACTTTTTGTGTTTGAACGAAAGTCCCAGCTCTATCGCCGCGTCCTCCGCCGCGACGAAACCGAGGTTATGATAGGTGCGCCTGTATTTTTCTTCCGGATTACCCAGCCCTACAATGATCTTCATATCCGCAACACGGTTTTTTAATCTTCGTAAATGGTGGAAAGCGACGAATCGGAATAGATCTTTGTGATCGCAGAAGCGAAAAGTTTTGCCACCGAAAGCACTTTGAGCTTGGGGCACGCGCCCAGCTTGTCCGCAAGGTCGATGGTGTCGAGCACCGCGACCTCCTTGATGGGCGAAGCCATCAGCCTTTCGAGGGCGGGGCCGCTCAGCACGCCGTGCGTGCAGCAGGCGTAAACTTCTTTCGCGCCGTTTTTGATGAGCGCTTCCGCGCCCTGGCAGATGGTGCCCGCGGTGTCGATCATATCATCCACCATGAGGCAGGTCTTGCCCGAAACGTCGCCGACGATGTTCATTACCTCGATGGCGTTCGCCTTGGGGCGGCGCTTGTCCACGATGGCGAGCGGGCAGTTGATGGACGCGGCGAAATTCCTCGCCCTGCCCACGCTGCCGACGTCGGGGGAAACAACCACCCAGTCGTCGTTTTTCTTCTTTTTATAATATCTGCTTAAAATAGGAGCGCCCAGCAGGTGATCGACGGGAATGTCGAAAAACCCCTGGATCTGCGCGGCGTGCAGGTCCATGGTGAGAACTCTGTCCGCGCCGGCGCTCGTCAGAATATCGGCA
>UQZE01000063.1 GCA_900545325.1 uncultured Eubacteriales bacterium | reverse complement strand
TATCGAAGAGGGCGGCGTCCAGTCCTGCGCCCTTACAATCCCGATACCCTTCGTATTGAAAGATGAGCTGTTTTATCTCCTCGATGATCCCCGTTTCGCGGGCATAAACCGAACAGGGATAATATCCGTTGTAGCACGCGCCGTTGATATTGATGCCCACTTCCGAACTCGCGTTGCCGCCGAGCACGGGACGGTTGTTTATGAGTGCCGTTTTCATTCCTTTGCGCGCGGCTGCGATCGCCGCGCACATGCCTGCAAGTCCGCCGCCCGCGACGACCACATCATATTCCTTTTCTATCATCCTGCCGCATTTCACGCGCAATGTGTCCATGCCGTCAAACCTCCGCTTTCATGAGTTCCAGACTTCCCGAACCGCCGGCCGCCCGCTGAAAAGCGAACGCCTTTTCCTTAGGCGCGCCGGGCGTGTTCACTTTCGTAACGTCGTCCGGCGAATAGTCGAGACGGCTCGTATCGGGATCGTAAAACAAGCCGAAACGGCTTACCGTACCCGTCCAGGTCGTGGCGGCCACGTTATAGAGTTTAAAGTAGTTCACCGCCTCCACATAGGGCATTTCCTCTTCTATGGCCGCGAACATTTCCTCTATGAACCGTGCGCTCTTTTCCTCTCCGAACGTTGTGTCGTTGAACCCCATTTCGGTGAAAAACACCTTTTTATGTTTCTTCTCGTTGTCGAGAATGACTTGATATATTTCGTTGTTGAACTTTACGAAATTTTCCCTGTTGAAATCGCTGCTCCCTATATACGGGTGCCAGCAGGCCGCAAGAAAATAATCGTCGGGATCGGAAGACGCCTCCGCCGCGCTTTCAATGCCGTAAAAATAGCCGAATTCGCCGCTCGCAATATTGTCGTAAAGCTTTTGCAGAAAGCTCTTGTTCTGCCCGCTGCCCAGACCGTAAGGCTCGGTAAGCCCGCCCATGACGGTAACGGCGTCAGGATTGGATTCCAGCACGCCGCGGCTGCCGTAATAGAGCATATCCGTGGCGATCTCCGCCATCTGCTCCTGCGAGTATATCTTTTCGCCCGAAATGGAACACATGAAGTCCGCGTTGTTCATTTCGTTATCGATTTCCCAGTATTCCACTTCGGGAAATTCCGCCGCCATCGTCTTCCAGGAAAGATAATAATCATTCAGCCATTCGATATAATAACTTCCTTCGGAAATATCCCGCGCGGGTTTGCCCGAACGCATGGAGCCGGTGTGGAAACTCGTATGGCTCATTCCTATGATCTGCATTCCGTATTTCTGCAATTCCGCAATGAGCGCATGCGTCATGTCTGCGTTCTTTTCGTTCACCGTATCGGGCGAACTCAGCATATCGTCCACATGCATCCAAAGTCGCACGCTCGTAACGCCGAGGTTGGCCATGAGCCTGACTTCGCGTTCCATATCGAAGGTCGTGGAATTGTTTCTTTCGAAAATATTGTAACACATGCCGTAAAGATAGGCTTGATTGCCGATCCCGCCCGAAGGAGCGAGCACTTCCTTCTGCTTTTTGCACCCGCCGAAGGATAGTGCGCACGCGGCCGCAAGCACCAGCGCGACCGCCGATAAAAATTTCTTTTTCATATGTTTCCCCTTATTCAACGATGCCGAGCGTCTTCAATGTTTCCATGACGGAATTTTCCATCGCCGACCATTTCAGTCCTTTAAGACGGCCGATCATGTCGTCCCAGTCGCTCGTGAGGTTTTTCTTGCCGATAATAGCGTTGTTTACAAAAGCTTTCGATTCTTCCTGCACGGAGTTCATGACGGAAACCGCGGTTTTGCTGTACGCCGTAACGTTGGTCAGCCTGCTGGTATTGAGTCTCATCGCGTCGAAGGCCTGCTGGACCAGCGCTTCGTTTTCGGGATCGAGCAATTCCGCGGAAATGAGGTATTCTATCTTTCCGCTTTTCTCGAACTCTTCCCAGTCAACGGGATAGCCGAACAGCGTGCCCATAACGTAGCGGCCGATCGGCGCGGATACGCCGTCCACAGTGAATTCTTCCCATTTTCCGCCGCCCTCCTTGGCGCGTTCTTCCACGACGGGCGTGATCGCTCCGTTTTCTTCCGTATAATGCACGCCCTCCATGCCGTATGTCCTCAGTTTTGCGCCTTCTGGCGAAAGCATGTAATCGAGCAGTTTGAGCGCGGCCTCGATATTCTTGCAGTTTTTCGTGATGCAGTAACCGCCCCACCAGCCGCCCCAGTCGGCGAATCCGCCGGCGCCCTCCTTGCCGAGCGCAGCCGTACCCACGGGAGGTTCCGCAAAGCCGAATTTATCGCCGTTGCCCATGGCGGTCATTTTGGATTTGATGTAATAAACGTGCGATTCCGCATTCGTGATCAGCATGCCTATTTTGCCGTTATAGAAAAGATCCCTGTCGCCGTTCGCCTGTATGCTGGAAAAAGTGGGATAAATACACCCTTCGTTGAAAAGTCCGTTCGCCCAGGTGAGAAAATCCTTGAACTCTTTCTGCGTGTACATGTAATCGAGAGAGCCGTCCTCCATGATGTCCCAGTCCGTGGTAACGCCGAAGGCGTTGTAAAAAGGATTCCAGCAATGTTCGCCTTTGCCGGGGCAGAAACCGTAAGTGTCGTTTACGCCGTTGCCGTCGGGATCGTTGAAGGTGAACTTGCGGATCACATCCGTATATTCTTCCAGCGTTTTCGGGTAACGGGCGACCTTTACGCCGTTCACAGTATCGTAATAGCCGATATTTATCAGCCAGTCCGTTCTGAAATATATGCCCCAGCTGCTGTTCGAGGTAACGCTCGGCAAAATATAATGTCCGCCGTTGTGCATGATGTTTTTATATTGCGCGGAAGAGAAAATCTTTTCTAGATAGGGATAGGTTCCCGCAGGGTAACGCGCCAAAAGCTCGTCGTAATTATACACCAACCCCACCTCTTCGTCCGTCCAACGCTCGCTGAACGTGGAAAGTCCCATTTCCTCCGAAGTAGGCACCACGAAAACGACGTCCGGCATGTTGCGTATCGTATTCATAAGCGGGTTGAGCTTTGTATAATATGCCGAAGAATGCGCCGTGCCGATAAACGACAATTCCGCGCCTATCTCTTCTTCGATTTCCAGCCATATCCTGTCCTTTTCGGTACCGTCGAATTTATCTCCGTTGTTGACGAAGAGTTCGAGCGCGTCCGAATTGCCCTTTCGCCCGCAGGCGGCGAGCGAAAACATCCCCGCCGCAAAAACGAATATCAGTAAGAGTACGACCGCTTTTTTGAAAATCTTCATAAAAATTCCTCCTGTTAACCTTTCACCGAGCCGATAAGCATGCCTTTGACGAAATATTTCTGCACGAAAGGATAAATGCAGACGATCGGAAGCGTGCCGATCACTACGGTGGCCATTTTCACATTGTCTGCCATTGCCATAAGTTCTCTGTCCGCGCCCTGCCCCGTAGTGCTTGTATTCGCGGCGACCAGCATGTCGCGCAGAATGTTCTGCAGCACGTAAAGGTCGCTGTCCGTGATGTACAGAACGCCGGTCATCCAGTTGTTCCATTTACCGACGCCCGCCCACAGCGCGACGGTAGCGGCGATCGGCAGACTGAGCGGTATATATATGCGGAACAGTATCTGCATATCGTTCGCACCCTCAAGCTTTGCGGATTCTTCCAAACTTTCGGGTATTCCCTGTAAAAAATTTTTCACGATAATAATGTTAAATCCCGTCATCACGCCGGGTATGATATAGACGAGCAGATTGTCCATCCATCCCAGAACCTGCGTGATAAGTATGTAAGACGGGATGAGCCCGCCCGAAAAAAGCATGGTGAACAATACGAAAAAAAGCAGCACGTTCCGCCCCTTGAAATGCTTTTTTGACAGCGGATACGCCGCGATAAAGGTGAGCGCGAGGTGCAGTGCGGTGTGCACGAGTACGACGAATATCGTCAGAAAAAACGCGCTGTAAATCTTTTTATTCGCCAGCACCAGCCCGTAAGCCGTGAAATTGTAGACCTTTGTCGCCACGCCGTCGATCAGGCGGATATTTTCCAAAGATACCTTGATCACATAGATAAAGGGGTACAGCATGATAAAGCCGAACAGCAGAAAGAGCACGTAATTGACGATCTGAAAGGTACGTTCGCCTTTGGTCTTTCCGAAAACTTTACCGAGATATTTTTTAAACCGCCCGGGTTTGACCGTTTCGTTCACCATATGCCTTCACCGCCCATTTTATTGATCACTTTATTCGCGATCAGCGTGAGCGTCAGAGCGATCAGCGAATTGAAGAGGCCGAGCGCGGTCGCTATGTCGTTTGCGCCGCCGATAATGCCCTGCCTGTAAAGATACGTTTCCAACACGTCACCCTTCCCGTAGACGGTGGAATTGTAAAGGTTGAATATCTGATCGAACCCCGCGCTCGTAAGCCCCGATATCTCGAAAATCAGTTTGATGCCTATCGCAGGCACGATGGAGGGGAGCGTTATATAGCGTATGCGCTGAAAGCGCCCCGCACCGTCTATTTCCGCCGCCTCGTACTGTTCGGTCGGCACGCCCGCCAGCGCCGCGAAATAGATGATCGCGCCCCAGCCCGCCGTCTTCCAGATATCGGAAATGACGAGTATCGCCAGGAAAGCGTCGTCGTTGTTGAAAAAATAGATCTGCCGGCCGAATATCTTTTCCAAAAACAGTTCGAAATCGGAGTCCGCCGACCCCATAGACAGCAGTATGCCCGAAATAATTACCCATGAGATGAAGTGCGGAAGATAAGAAATGGTCTGCACGGTCTTTTTGATCTTCGAAGAGAGCATTTCGTTCATGAAGATCGCGATGATGATGGGCACGGGGAAACCGAATACCGTTTTCAGCACGGAGATGCGGAGCGTGTTGCCGAATTTAATCCAAAACAGCGTGCCGTCTCCGAAAAAAAGCTCCTTGAAATGCTTAAAGATATCGAGCGTGCCGTCCGTGGACGCCCACGGGCTGCCCCATATGCCTTTCCATGGATTCCAATCCTTAAAGGCGAGCTGCAACCCCAGCATGGGATAATAGTTGAAGAGAAGAAAATACACGATCATGGGCAGAACCATGACGTAAAGCATCTTATGGCTCTTTACGTACGCCCAGAAGCCCCGGTCTTTCTTCAGTACGTTAACCTTTTGCCGCATCGTCTTTTCTCCTGCGCAGGAACAGGCACGCCGCTCCAAGCAAGGCTGCCGCGCCTGCAAACGGCAGAGAACCGAACTGCGAATTACAGCCCCTCTCTCCTGTTTTTTCCACGAGATTCATTTCGTTTACGGCATATTCCGCGGCGATTTTCATAGCGTTTTCCGTCTTTGCCGCAGCGATCTTCTCCTTTCCCTCCGCCACGATCGACGCAAGTTCGGCCTTTTCCTCTTCGCCGTATTCTTTCAGGTCGAGCGACGAATAGCAATCTTCTATCTGCTTGACGTATTTCGCGCGGAGTTCGCTCTTTTCTGCCGCGGTGAATATCTTCTCCGTTTCCTTTCCGTATTCGGCGACGAAGAAATCAACCTGCTCTTCGGTTTCCGCAGATTCTATTTTAGAGATGTAATCGTTATAAAGCGCGGACAAATCGGCAAAATCCTCCGCCTCGTAAGCCGTTTCGTCGAGCGCGGCAAATTCGGCCGTAAGTTCGGCTTTTGCCGCGTTGCGGTACTGCGTCAGCGCGATCACCGCGGAAAAATCATAGGTATTTTCGGGGTTGAACGCCGCACTGTCTATAACGAAAGTCGGGAAAAGATAAATGTTCGTTCCGAAAGCGCCGCCGTTGACGAAAAGATAGAACGTATCGCCCGCGGGAATGCTGTACGTGCCGCCGAGTACGTTTTCCGCAGCGGCGGCGGAGGAAACGGATACGGATTTCAGTTCCGCATAATATTCGTTGGCCAAATCGTCCTCGGTCTTCTGCATGAACTGAAACACGCCCGTACCATTGGCAGGATTTGACGACTCCGCGCTTTGCACCGTTATGCCTATATCTTTCTTAGCGTTGATTTTGACGATAAGTTTATCTTTCGCTCCGTTCGTTCTCACGAGCTGACTGCCCGCATATACGGACGCATACTGCCCGCCGTCGTTCAGCGCCTGCGTCTGTAATGCCGAACCCGCGAACTTATCGAATTTTTCCTCCGCGCCTAAAAGCCCGTGCATTATCTCAAAAGACACGTCCTCGTTATAATCGACTTTTTCCCCCTCCGCGCCGTAAACGGAACTTATCATGCCGGCAAGGTCGAGGGTGAATTCGCTGCTGAACGCCGCGGGATCCGCGATGAACGTGGGAAAGATTCCGCCGCCAAGTTTGGAGGCCTTTACGTTCTTTTCATACGCGCCCAGACAGCCGTATTCGAAATAGACGCTCTGTCCTTTGGACACGTTGAACTCGCCGCCGAAATAATTCGCCTCGCGTTCGGTCTTTCCGTCGGCGTACAGCGCTTTCTCGGAGAGCAGGGATACGTCGCCCTTGCCGTCCGCCAGGTAAATGCGGAGCCTGATGACGTTATCCGAGGACACAATCCCCGCGATCGCCTCGTGTTCGATCCTGAGCAGCGCGTTTTCCTTGAAAGTCAGCTTAAAGGATACGTTTTCCTCCCAGTTCATTCTGACCATGCCGTTGGAATCGTTGAACGGCTCCTTATAACTCATATAAGGTCCGTACGCGCTGCCCGCCAGACTCGCGGGCTTTTCCCAGCCGTCGATGCTGAGCGCTCCCGAGGCGCTTTTTGTAAAGCGGCTTTCGGTAAAATCGGGCGATACCGCCGTTCCCGCAACGGTGTGGCGCGTAACGACAGCGGCGTAATCGAACACCTCGCCTTCGGCCATGCCGTTAAGGTTCGACGCCGTCGCGGATACGATAGCTGCGGCGGCGGTCGTCTGCCCGTTTGCGGCAGACGCGTTTTCCAAACTGAACGACGCCGCGCCGGAAAGCACAAACGCCGCACAGGCAATGAGTGTCAAAATTCTCTTTTTCTTAGATTTTTTCATATGCCCTCCGTTATAACATAAATTCAAACTGACGAAGCGGCACTCCGTCGCCGTTATACACGCTGACGAATTTGCTTACGTCCGTTTCACCATCATAATTCGAACTGACGCCGTATCTGACTACGTTGAAATCCTCCTCTGCTGTTATAATCAGCTTTTTCCCGGAAACGCATACTTTCACGCCGACATTCGAAAATACCGTGCCGTCAACGCTGACTTCAAAACCGTTCGCCCCGTTTTTCAAAAAGAGATAACCCGCCGTACCTGAAACGGTAACAACCGCTTTTTTTGCTGAAATCCGTTCAGCAGAAATGGCGACAGGATATTCCCGCATACCTATATCGAAAAATTTGTCGAGCGTAATCTCTGCCAACCGTTTCGCCACTGAATTTTTGTTACGCGGATGCAGATCGCCCGCGTCGCCATCGTCTATATTGACGGCAAGAGCAACGTTCTCCATTTCAACGGATACTTTATACTGCGCATCGCGTATCGTCGCATAGCGCAAAGCCGTGTCTTCATTATATCTAGGCAATTCTGCTACGGTAAAGGTCAGCAAATCGTCGGAAAAAGCCGTCCTGTACGAGTTAATGAGCGCTGTAAGTTCTCCTTTATAAAGATCGCATTTCCATCCGTTCGACTCCCCTTGATACCAAACGATACCGCGCAGGACCATATCGGTTAAAGGCGCAATCATGCCGTTATAGCCTAAACTCGGCATAAATACGGAAGAAGTATCGTTTGTATAAACGGCGTCGGCGGCAGCGAGCGTTTCGTAAGCTGCTTGCGGTAACCAGTAACAAAGCAAAGAACTCCCGACAGCAGCCGAAACCAAACCGATGGGAACGTTCAGCACCTTCTGCATTTCAAGGCCGAACAGAAATCCAACCGCCGAAAAGTTTCCTACGGACGAAGGCGCCGCCGTTTGCCAGCTTACGCCTTCATATTCGGAAAGTTCGGTTTCACTTTCCGTTTTCGGTATATTGAAAAGTCTGATGCGGGGATAGTCCGCCGCCGCAATGAAATCCTGATATACCGAAGAACTGTAATTCATTGTCCACGCCATGTTGGATTGTCCGCTGCAGAGAAAGACTTCTCCTACAGCTATATTTTTCAATGTCTTTTTACCGATATCTGTATAAAAGATTAGCTCGTCGCCTTCCGAAGCTTCAAGCGGAGGAAGCCATATGGTGAAAACACCTTCCGTAACAGTACCGTAGTAAGTTTCTCCGTTGAATACCGCGGCGATCTGCCTGCCGTTGGTCGTTCCGCTGAGTTTTATTGCTTTGCGACGTTGTAAGACCATATTGTCTGAAATATATGACGAAGGGCGGATTGCGTCGTTTTCCTCCTGCCAGCCGAACGTGAGCTCCCCCTCGCGCACAACTTTATCGATATTAGTTTCGATTTGATTACTGCCCACGCCGTCTGTTGCCATAATATCCAACCTGCCGCTGCCACCTGAGGCGCGTTGGAACGCATAAGCTTTTTCCTTTGGCGCACCTGGGGTAAAAACAGTGTTTCCGTCTGCGGATACGTCCTTTCTATTCGGATCGGGATCATAAAATAATCCGTATCTACTTACGTCGCCCGTCCATGTTTCTGAAGCGACGTTGAATAATTTGAAATAATTTACGCTTTCCACGTATGGCATACTCTCTTCGATCGCTGCAAAAAGTTCCGTCAGCGACGCCGCGTTGATATCGTCGGCAAAATGCGTATCGTTAAATCCCATTTCCGTAAAAAACACTTTTTTGTGCTTGCCTTCGTTTTTTAAGATAACGTCGTAAATATCTCCGTTCAGCCGTACGAATTCTTCTGCATCGAATTTTTTCTTAGCGTAATAAGGATGCCAAGCCGCCGCCAGAAAATAATCGTCCGCATCCAACGAAGCGTGCGCAGCTTCTTCTTTGCCGTAGAAATAACCGTAATCGCCGCTCGCAATATTATCGTAGATATATTGTAAAAATTGCTTGTTTGTTCCCGTTCCGAGACCGTTCGGTTCAGTCAAGCCGCCCATAATTGTCACGGCCGACGGATTGGATTCTCGTATCCCGCGGCTCGCATAATAAAGCATATCTGTAGATATATCCGCCATTTCCTCAACGGAAGTACGCGGTTCTCCGTTAATCCCTTTCATAAAATCGGGATTATTTAATTCGTTACCGATTTCCCAGTAATCGATTTCGGAAAATTCTTTCGCGAGAGTTTTCCACGAAAGATAGTAATCTTCGAGCCATTTTATATACTCGCTCCCTGCCGCAATATTGCGGGAGGGTTTTCCGGAACGGTTGTTTCCTTCATGAAAACTCGTATGATTCATGCCTATAACACGCATACCATATTTTTCCGTTTCGGCTATCAGTCTGTGCAGTTCTTCAGCCTTTTCGCCGTCTACTGTTTCGGGATTGAGCAACATATCGTCGACATGCATCCATAATCTGATGCTTTTCACACCGAGATTAGCCATCAGCCTGACTTCTCTTTCTAAATCGTAGTCGGAAGCATAATTTCTTTCGGAAATATTGTAACACATGCCGTACAAATAGGCCTGATCCCCTATTCCTTCCGTACGGTAGAGTCCGACCGCGCCGATAATCCTGCTCAAAAGATCAATCTGCGCCTGCGTATACGGACTGAATACGTTTTCTTCTCCGATTGTAACGTGATAGACATATTTTTCGTCGGCAATATCGCTGTGATCGTCAACTGCCGCGCAGGCAATATCAAATATCGAACGTTCGAGCGTTTCAGTATAGAAATACCGCATTTCACCGTCTACTTCCAATGCGGCATATGGGCGCGCGGTGATATAGCGCGTTATCCTTTCTTTTTCCGTTTCCGTGGGAGGATCGCTCAAACTGTATCCCTGCAGCACCGCATTGAATTGATTCATAACCACGCCTTGTTCATACCACTGCGTTTGGCGGATATCGAGTACGGCTTCGGTATTTTTCGTAAGAGGCGCATTACCGATCATATCCGAAGGAATGACAAGCGTTCCGAGCATAACTTCGGGCACGTATTTGGTCAAAGCGGCGAGATCGTCCGCATTGACTTCGGCGCAGAACCGCAGCCCGAAATCCTCTGTCAAACGTATACCTGCGCCGATCGGCCTGAGTTCTAAGAAAACAGCTTTTAAATTAATATCGCCGTTTAAAATAAACTCATGATCGGCTGAATATAGCGTTCCGCCAATGTCCCAACCGACAAACACACTGTCAGTTTTCGTCGGTTCACCAAATATTACTTTCGTTCCGCTTAAATAACGCGAAGCATTTTCCGCGGCGTTCGTTCCTCCGTCCAGTTCATAACTCACTTCAGAGAAAAAGCTGACTGCGAGTTCATCGTCGAATAATTCCGTACTACATGAAAATTCGGGAAGAAGAAAAATATTTGTAGAATAATTCGCCCCGTAAATCACATAGACGAGCGAATCGCCCGCCGGAATATGAAACGTAGCGCCAAGCACATCCTTTGTTCCCTGCGACTTTTCTACAGATATCAACGGCGAAAGCGCTTTAAAATATGTCCGCCCGTTTTCTTCCGTCATTTGATACGGCGCATAATACGATATCCATCCGCTCGCCGTTTCAAAATTCCGATTTGTAACGGTAACTGCGATATTTTCGACTGCATCTATCTTGATGATGAACGAATCTTCCGTTCCGTTCGTCCTGACAAAATTATTGGAAGTGGCGTTGGCATATACCGCCGCGTATTGACCTCCTCCGTTCTTTTTTAACGTCTGCAGCGTTCCTTCCGTGATATTGTCAAAAGGCAGCATGTTATCGAGAGAACCATAATACAGCCCGTAATTCATGCTTTTCTTTAGAATTTTTCCGCCATTGTTATCAGCTACGGCCAAGATCGCATCTAAAGTCGTAAAACTTTCCCCAGACGCAACGGCGGCAAAGTTAGGCAGGATCGCACGCATCGAAGTAATATTCTTTTCGTATGCGCCTGTACACCCGTATTCAAAATAAAAACTTTCCCCCGCTTTCAACGCAAACGTTCCGCCAAAAAAATCCGCGTCTTTTTCTGAATTAATACCGTCATAAAGAGGTTTTTCCCAAAGCCTTTCGAGCGTTCCGTCCGCGCTGCGTTTATATGTTCTAATTTTTATCACATTGTCGGTCTCTAAAATCCCGCTCAACGCTTCATGCTCGACGGTCAATGTCAGATTTACATTTGCAGTTATTTTGAAAGAAATATTTTCCTCCCAGTTGAAACGAATAAGCGGCGTATTGGGGTTGAAATGCGGACCGTAAGGTGCACCGACGAGGCTTTCGGGCTTAGTCCAGTTATTTATTTTCAAAATCGGCGTTTTATCACCGTAATCAAATTCGGTTTCCGAAAATCCTTCCGCGACCGTCGTTCCGGTAACAACGTGTTTTGTTAAAATAACAGAGTAATCATATAAACCACCCCGCGTTACCGAATTTTGACCTTCTGCCACCTTTTCCGCAGTCGCTGCAACCATTTCATTCGAGGTCAAACTTTGAGATGTTTCCGCCGAAACTGATTTTTCCGTCCCAACAAAAAAAGCTGTCATAAACGCACAAATCGCAAATACGGAAAATACACAAATCAACTTTTTACATACTCTCATCTTTTTTCCTCTCAATCATCCCATTCATCCAGCCATTCGCCGCTGTCTTCAT
>UQZE01000062.1 GCA_900545325.1 uncultured Eubacteriales bacterium | reverse complement strand
GCACTATCTCGAAATGCTCAAAAATATCGTTGGATTCGATGAAATCAAAAAGAAAGTCGTCAAGCCGCTCGGCAGAAAGATCGGCGCGTATTACGGCTGCCTGCTGCTTCGCCCGAATAACGTGATGGCGTTCGACAATCCCGAAAATCCCACGATCATAGAGGATTTTATCCGCGCGATCGGCGGTACGCCCGTAACTTATCCTTTCCGAAACGAATGTTGCGGGGCCTACGTTTCTTTGAAAAACAAGGAACTTACGGAACGCCGTTGTAATATGATCATGGACAGCGCGCAGGAAAAGGGCGCGGAAATGCTCGTTACGGCATGTCCGCTGTGTCTGTACAATCTGCAAAAAAATTCCAACGGGGCGCTCCCCGTCGTCTACTTTACCGAACTTTTGGCCGAAGCGCTGGGGGTAAAAAATGACTAAAGAACAACAGAAAGAAAATATCGCGCGGTTGAGCGGCACCGACCCGAGAAAATGCATGAAATGCGGCAAGTGCTCGGGCAGATGTCCTGCGTATAAGGATATGGATATAAAGCCGCATCAGTTCGTGATGTATCTCGAAAAGGGAATGACGGAAAAACTGCTCGCCTCCAAGGCGATCTGGAACTGTCTTTCCTGCATGGCGTGCGTGGAACGCTGTCCGCGCGGAGTTGCGCCTGCGGGCGTGGTGGAGGCTGTGCGAGACACGGTAAAACGCGCGATCGGCGGCAACGGCATGAAAGCGGAGGATATTCCGCCCATTGTGGACGAATTCATTCCGCAGCAGCTTTTGGTATCGGCATACAGAAAGTATAATAAATAAAGGAATACGGTAAAATGCAGAGAATCGGAGTATTTATTTGTTGGTGCGGCAGCAATATCGCGGCGACTGTGGATGTGGAACGCGTTGCAGAGGCGATCAAGAGCGAGCCGGGCGTAGTTTTTTCGGCAAACTATCAGTACATGTGTTCGGAGAACGGCCAGCAGCTTTTGAGAAACGCCATCAAGGAACACAACCTCACGGGAGTGGTCGTCGGTTCTTGTTCGCCCCGCATGCACGAGGCGACCTTCCGCAAGGCTGCGGAAGCGGCGGGGCTGAATCCCTACATGGTGGAGATCGCGAATATCAGGGAGCATTGTTCCTGGATACATAAGGACAGGGAAGAGGCGACGGAAAAGGCCATCGTGCTCGTTCGCACGGCGATTGCGAAAGTCAATCTGAACGCGCCGCTTACGGCGGGCAGCAGCCCCGTGACGAAGCGGGCGCTCGTCATCGGCGGCGGTATCGCGGGCATTCAGGCGGCGCTCGACATCGCGGACGCGGGGTTCGAAGTAGATATCGTGGAAAAAAACGCGACCATCGGCGGGCGCATGGCGCAGCTCGACAAGACGTTCCCTACGCTCGACTGTTCGGCCTGCATTCTCACGCCGAAAATGGTCGACTGCGCGCAGAGCGATAAAATCGATATCCTCACATATTCCGAAGTGGAGGACGTCAAGGGCTTCGTCGGCAACTTCAAAGTAACTATCAAGAGAAAGGCCCGTTTCGTGGACGAAACGAAATGCACGGGCTGCAAGATATGTATGGAAAGCTGTCCGTCGAAAAAGGGGCTCAACGAATTCAATATGAATCTGAACACGCGTCCGGCTATTTATATTCCGTTCGCGCAGGCCATACCGAACGTGGCCGTAATCGATCCCGAGCAGTGTATCAAACTCAAAACGGGCAAGTGCGGCCTTTGTCAGAAAAAATGCGGCGCGGGCGCGATCGATTACACCATGCAGGATAAATTCATCGAACGCGAATACGGCGCCATCGTCGTGGCGACGGGATTCCGTCCGATCAATATCGATAAATTCAACGAATACGGATACAGCGACAATAAAGACGTCATCACCTCGCTCGAACTCGAACGGCTGATGAACGCGGCGGGGCCGACGAACGGCGTTCTGCTTCGTCCCTCGGACAACACGCACCCGAAAGTAATCACTTTCGTACAATGCGTGGGTTCGCGCGATCTCACCGACTGCGGCAAGCCGTATTGCTCCAAGATCTGCTGTATGTATACGGCGAAACACGCAATGCTTATCCGTGAAAAATATCCCGATACCGAAGTGCACGTTTTTTATATCGACGTGCGCTGCCCCGGCAAGAATTACGACGAGTTTTACCGCCGCGCCTGCGAGCAGTACGGCGTGGATTACATTAAGGGCATGGTCGGAAAGGTGTATAATCAGAACGGCAAGCTGATGGTGCAGGGCAGCAACCTCATCGAGAACGAACAGGTTACGATAGAGAGCGACCTCGTCGTTCTGGCGACCGCCATCGAGCCCGAACCGTCTGTCAGAAAGATTGCGACCCTGCTTACGGCGAGCATCGATACCAACAATTTCCTCACCGAAGCGCACCCCAAGCTGAAACCCGTGGAAAGTCCTACGGCGGGCGTTTACCTCGCGGGCGTATGCCAGGGGCCGAAAGATATCCCCGAAACGGTATCGCAGGCGAGCGCTTGCGCGGCGAAGGTTATCGGGCTTTTGGTGAAAGATTCCTTAAAGACCAACCCCTGCGTGGCGCAGTCGGACGAAAATATGTGCAACGGGTGCAGCCAGTGCGCAAACGTGTGCGCGTACGGTGCGATCACCTATGTGGATAAAGAATTCCGCCTCGGCGGCGGCAAGACGGAATTGAGGCGCGTGGCATACGTCAACCCCGCGGTTTGCCAAGGGTGCGGCGCGTGTACGGTAACCTGTCCGTCGGGAGCGATGGACCTCAAGGGATTCGCTTCTAAACAAATCATGTCGGAGGTTGAAGAGATATGCAGGAAGTAACGACGCAGAAGAAGGAATTTGTTCCGAACATTGTGGCATTTTGCTGCAACTGGTGTTCCTACGCGGGCGCGGATCTTGCCGGTTCGAGCAGGTTGAGTTATCCGGCGAATGTAAAGATTATCCGCGTGCCCTGCTCCTGCCGCGTCAATCCCATGTTCGTGCTGAAAGCGTTTCAGCGCGGGGCCGACGGCGTGATTTTGTGCGGCTGCCATCCGGGCGACTGCCATTACGTTACGGGCAACTACTACACGAGAAGGAGAATGTCCCTGCTTTTCAGTTTGCTCAATTATATGGGTATCGAAAAGGAAAGGACGCGCGTGGAATGGGTTTCCGCCGCCGAAGGCGCGAAATTTTCCGCCGTCATGAACGATTTTGCGAAAAAGGTTGCCGAACTCGGCGAAAATAAACGTTTGCAGGATTTGAGAGTTAAGGAGGAAAGCGATGAATAAGGTAGAAGAACTCATCGTGAAACGGGCGGGCGAACTGCTCGCTTCGGGCGAAGCCGATAAAGTAATCGGCTGGAAAAAGGGCGAGTTCTATTTCGATCCCAGTCCCGCGGTGTTTACCTCGGCGGAGGAACTGAAAGATTTCGTCTACAACGGTTTTTGCGGCGCGAACCTTTCCAAATATCTCGTGCAGGAATGTAAAAAAGGCGGCAGGATCGCCGTATTCTTAAAGCCCTGCGATACTTACAGTTTTAACGAGCTCGTCAAAGAACACCGCGTGAACAAAAGCATGGTGAAAGTGATCGGCATCGAGTGCCAGGGCAAACTCAATATCGAAAAGATCAAGGAAAAGGGTGTTTCCGCCGTAACCGAAACGGAGGAAACGGCGGAGGAAGTCGTCGTTTCCTCGGTTTACGGAAAGGATACTTTCAAAAAAGAGGAAATTCTTCTCGAAAAATGCCTTACCTGCAAGAGCAAGAAATTTGCAGCCGCGGATGAAACAATCGTCGTAAACGAAATGAAGGAAACGGCGAACGACAGATTTTCCGGCGTGGAGAAACTGGAAAAAATGACCGAAGAAGAACGCTTCGCATTCTGGAAGGGCGAACTTTCCAAGTGTATACGCTGCAATGCCTGCAGGAACGTGTGTCCCGCGTGCACCTGCGTGAAATGCGTGTTCGACAACAACGCTTCGGGTATGGCGACGAAAGCGCCCGCCGATTCTTTCGAAGAGCAGATGTTCCACATCATCCGCGCGTATCACGTGGCGGGCAGATGTACGGATTGCGGCGAGTGCTCGAGAGTTTGCCCGCAGAACATACCTCTTCACCTGCTGAACAGAAAATTCATTAAGGATATCAACGCGCTGTACGGGGAATTTCAGGCGGGGGCGGAAGACAAGGGCAAAAATCCGCTTATCGAATATACCGAAAAAGACGCGGAACCTGCCGAAGCCGTTAACGGGGAGGTGCGCCATGCTTAAAACCCAACTGAAAAATTTGAACGCGCTGCTCGATAAAATTTCCGGATATTCGCCGCTTTACATGCCGCTCGAAAAGGCGGGAGAGGCTAACTACGGGCTTTATAAACAGGGCGAAAAGCCCGCGCTCGGCGTGCTGAAGACTGTAAAATCGCCTAAAGATCTCTTTTTCCCGCAGTCGGAAACCATCGTGAAATTCAAGACAGAGGGGAAGAATATCTCTGTGGAAGATATTAGAAAGGAAACTGCTCCTTTCGTTCTGCTCGGCGTGAAAGCGTGCGATTTCAAGGCGTTTGAAGTTCTCGACAGAGTGTTCCTCGCCGAACCCGTCGACACTTATTATCAAGCTAAAAGAGAGGCCTGCACCGTCGTTACGCTGGCATGCGCCCGTCCCGAGGAAAGCTGTTTCTGCAAGGCTTTCGGAATAGACGCGGCAAATCCCGCGGGAGACGTTACGATGTGGATCGACGGCGAAAATATCTATTGGCAGGCGAATACCGAAAAGGGCGAAAAACTGACCGCCGCCGTAAACGCGCTTTTCGGCGAAGGCGGTGCGGAAGAAGTGGAAAAACAGCGCAAAAACACGCGCGAAATCATAGAAAAGCTGCCGTTTTCAAACCTCGATCTTTCGTACTTCGAAAATACGGAAACGATGGATATTTTCAACCGCCCCGAATGGCAGAAACTTTCCGAAGCCTGCCTTGCCTGCGGCTCGTGTACGTTCGTGTGTCCTACCTGCCAGTGTTTCGACATCCGCGAATTCAAGGCGAACAATAACGAGATCATACGTTACCGCTGCTGGGATTCCTGCATGTATTCCGACTTTACGCAGATGTCGCACGGCAACAACCGTACTACGCAGATGCAGAGATACCGCCAAAGATTTATGCATAAGCTCGTATACTATCCGGAAAACAACGAAGGCGTGTTTTCCTGCGTCGGGTGCGGACGGTGCGTGAACAAATGCCCGCAGCGCCTCAATATCGTCAAGGTGGTAAAAACGCTCGGAGGTAAGAAAAATGACTAACGAAGTTCTGATCCCGAAAGTGGGTGTCGTTACCGACGTAAGGCGGGATACTCCCGACGTCAAGACTTTCCGCGTCGTCGGAACGGACGGAAAAAAGCTTTTCGAACATATGCCGGGACAGTGTGCCATGGTTTCCATTCCGGGCGTGGGCGAAAGCATGTTTTCGATCACCTCCTCGCCGACAAACGAGGAATTCATGGAGTTTTCCATTAAAAAATGCGGGTGCGTGACCGAAGTGATTCACTCCATCGAAGCGGGCCAGCAAATCACCGTGCGCGGACCTTACGGCAGAAATTTTCCCGTCGAAGAAGATTTTAAAGACAAAGATCTGCTGTTTATCGCCGGAGGCATCGGCCTCGCGCCGCTCAGAAGCGTGATAAACTACGTGCGCCATTTCCGCAAAAACTACGGTAAAGTCGTGGTCGTTTACGGCGCGCGCAGCGCGGACGATCTCGTCGATATAGAAGAAATTAAGTCAGAGTGGATGAGCGAGGAAAATTTTGAAGTTTACCTCACCATCGACCGTCCGCAGGAGGGCTGGACGGGGCACGTCGGTTTCGTTCCGTCGTACGTCAAAGAGATCGGCCTCGATCCCAACATGACTGCGGTTCTTTGCGGCCCGCCCATCATGATAAAATTTACCTTGCAAGGGCTTTTGGAACTCGGTTTCGATAAGAAAAAAGTATACACCACGCTCGAACTCAGAATGAAATGCGGCGTCGGCAAGTGCGGCCGCTGTAACGTAGGCAGTAAATACGTCTGTAAGGACGGCCCTGTTTTCCGCATGGACGAAATAGACGAACTGCCCGACGAATATTGAGAATACAAGGAGAGAACCATGGATAAAACGGTAAACGTTTATTTATTCGGAAAGAGATATCAGGTGCCCGAAAGCCTTACCATCATGAAGGCGATGGAATACGCGGGGTATCAGCTCGTCCGCGGCTGCGGCTGCCGCAACGGATTCTGCGGCGCCTGCGCCACCATTTACAGGATACACGGACAGCAGGAATTAAAAACCTGCCTGGCCTGCCAGACCAAGGTGGAAGAGGGAATGTACGTGGCGACGCTGCCGTTCTTCCCGCTCGTGAAACAGGTTTACGATATCGAAAAGATTAAACCGACCGAACAGATCATGATGCAGCTCTACCCCGAAATCTATTCCTGCATCGGGTGCAACGCCTGTACGAAAAGCTGCACGCAGGAACTGAACGTCATGCAGTATATCGCCTATGCGCAGCGCGGCGAATTCGAAAAGTGCGCGGAAGAGAGTTTCGACTGCGTGATGTGCGGCGTATGTTCCGCGCGTTGTCCCGCGGGGATTTCCCACCCGCAGGTCGGCGTGCTTGCGCGGCGGCTTACGGGCAAGTATATAGCGCCCGAAAGTCAGCATCTTCTGAAACGCGTGGCGGAGATAGAAAACGGCGATTATAAAGCTCTGATCGAGGCGCTCATGCAAAAGCCTTTGTCCGAACTAAAAGAGCTTTACAACAACAGAGAGATTGAAAAATAAGGAGGGCGCTATGTACGAATACACAAAGGAGCAGCTCGACTCGCTCAAAAAAGTAGAAGAAACGCGTGCGGCGCGCTTTCAGCAGGATTTGAAACGCATGACCGCAGAGGAAAAGGAAGAAGTGCTCGCCGCGTTTCATCCCGATTATATTGAATCCGCATATGAAGAACTGAAAGTCGGTCCGAACAAGGGGCAGAAAGTTCTGCATGAACTCGCGCACCTTTTGCAGGGGCACGCGAGGGTTCTCGATATAGACGTAGATTTGAATAAAATAGACTACGACGTGGACGTCCTCATCATCGGCGGGGGCGGCGCCGGCGCGTCCGCGGCGATAGAGGCGGATAAATGCGGCGCAAAGACGATGATCGTTACCAAGCTGCGCATAGGCGACGCGAACACCGCGATGGCGGAGGGCGGCATACAGGCGGCGGATAAGCCCAACGACAGCCCCGCCATTCACTATCTCGACGCGCTGGGCGGAGGGCATTTCGCAAATAAACCCGAACTTTTATACAAGCTGGTCAACGACGCGCCCGGAGCCATCAAGTGGCTTAACGAACTCGGCGTCATGTTCGATAAAGAACCCGACGGCACGATGATCACCACGCACGGCGGCGGCACTTCGCGCAAGAGGATGCACGCCTGCAAGGACTATTCCGGTTCCGAGATCATGCGCGTACTGCGCGACGAAGTGTTCAACCGCGGCATTACGGTCGTCGATTTCACCTCGGCGATAGAGCTTATCAAGGATACTGACGGCAAAGTCGCGGGCGCCGTGCTCATGAATATGGAAACGAAAGAAATTCTCGTCGCGCGCGCCAAGACCGTCGTTATCGCAACGGGCGGCGCGGGCAGACTGCATTATCAGGGATTCCCGACCAGCAACCACTACGGCGCGACGGCGGACGGATTGATCCTCGCTTACCGCGCGGGCGCAAAGCTGATGTATCCCGAAACATTGCAGTATCATCCGACGGGAGCGGCGTGTCCCACGCAGATTTACGGCGCGCTCGTAACCGAAAAAGTGCGTTCGCTGGGAGCGCAGCTCGTCAATAAGGACGGGGTGGCGTTCGTCAATCCGCTTGAAACGAGGGATGTTACGGCGTCTGCCATCATCAGGGAATGCAAACAAAACAAAAAGGGCATAGCGACCACCGACGGCGAAGGCGTATGGCTGGACACGCCGATGATCGAAATGCGCGGCGGCGCAGGCACCATTGAAAAGCGTATTCCCGCAATGCTGAGAATGTTCGGCAAATACGGCATAGACATCAGAAAAGAACCTATTTTGGTTTATCCGACGCTGCATTATCAGAACGGCGGCATCGATATTTCCGCAAACGGCATGTCCGGCATTGAGAATCTCTTCGTAGCGGGCGAAGCCGTAGGCGGAATACACGGCAAAAACCGCCTGATGGGCAATTCCCTGCTCGATATCATTGTTTTCGGGAGAAATGCAGGCAAGCATGCGGGCGAAACATCGAAAAACGTCGCGGTCAAAGAGTTGACTCTCGACTTCGTGAAGAAATACGATGAAGAGCTGAAGTCCGCCGGTGCCGAATCGAACGAACTTTCGCCGAGATTGCTCCCCGATTACAGGAGAAAGGAATTTTAAGGAGATATAATCATGTTGGAAAATCTTGCAATCGTATTCGAGATACTCATGGTCGTTTGTTTCGGCTTTTCCTGGCCGTTCAACATCATCAAATCTTATAAAGCGCGCACGGCGAAGGGTACGAGTTTATACTTCACCCTGCTTATTGCGATCGGTTATGTCGGCGGTATCCTTTCCAAAATACTCTTTTCCATCGAGAGAGGTCCCGACTACTGGACATTTTTGACCATCCTCGCATTTGTGTTTTATTTTATCAATCTCATCATGGTGTCCACGGGCATTGCGATCTATTTCAGAAATAAAAGGCTCGATAAATTAGCCGCGCAAAAGGAAGCGGAAAACGCATAACGAAAACGGAGCAGAAGCTCCGTTTTTTTATTGCTGCGAAAACCGCGCTTGACAGCGTAATGATCATTATGTTACAATATAAAAAGCCGTGAGAGATTGACGGCAAAATATCCAAGAGGAGTTATGTATTCATGAAAAGCAAGGCAAAGATCTTTGTCTGCCTGTTGACTTTAGCGGTCGTGCTTTTCGCATTCGCGGCATGTGCGGAAACGAAAGCGCATTATACGGTAAAAGTCAACGGCGGCACGGGCGGAGGCGAGTACGAAAGCGGCGCTTCCGTTACCGTAACGGCTACGCTTGAAGAAGGCGAAACCTTCGTTTGCTGGACGGTCGGCGGAGAGCAGATTTCCACGGCAAATCCGTATACGTTTAAGGTTGAGAAGGACGTTGAATTAACGGCTGTGGTCCAACCCGCAAAAACGAAGTATACGGTAAAAGTCAACGGCGGTACGGGCGGAGGCGAATATGAAAGCGGCGATTCCGTTACCGTAACGGCAACGCTCGGCGAAAATGAAATTTTCGTCGGATGGACGATTGACGGAAAGCAGGTATCCACGGATAATCCGTATACGTTTGAAGTTAAAGAAAACGTCGAGATAACCGCAGTCAAGGAGGTTCGCTTTAAGGTCGAAGTTATCGGCGGCGAGGGAAGCGGTTCTTATAGGAGCGGAGAAGAGATCACCGTAACGGCAACGCTCGGCGAAAACGAAATATTCGATCATTGGACGGACGGAAAAGGCGTGCAGGTTTCGTTTGAAAATCCGTACACGTTTGTCGTAACGGAAAACGTCAAACTGACCGCCGTTACCAGACAGCGCGTTTCTGCAGGGGAATTTGCCCGCAGATGGATCAGCGGAAACGTTACGCTCGACCTTGCCGCGGAAACGATGACGGGCGTTGAAAAATTTGAACTTATCTCCGTTGAAAATTCGGGAGCGGAAACCGTAATGACATGCAGGCTTGACGGGGACGACTACACGTTGTCGCTGAACGCGGAGGGCGCGCTCGAGCTGAAAGCTGTTTCCGCGGAAACAGGCAGCGAACCTGAAAAGACTTTCATGGTCGCTGCAAACAGCTTTAACGGCGCATGGTATCTTGCCGACGACGATATGTTTACGTTATTTATCGCGGAACCCGATGCAGACGGGTATTTCGGCTGGACCGTCATGGAGGCTGACGGCTCGTTCGATCCCGATTATCTGTACCGCGCGACTACGAGATTTACTTTCGATAAAAACGGCTCCGCCACGGTTGAATTCTTCGTCATAGATACGGAGGTTACGTACGTGATCAACGAGAACGGCAACGTTTGCATGCCGGAAGCGAATTTAGAATACGCCGCTTCGGATGCGCTTTTCAAATCCGCTTACGTTTCCGAAAAGAATAAAAATATTCTGATCGATAAAACGGAAAAGACGGTAACGGTCGACGGAACGAAAGTTTCGTATACCGCGGGCAATAGCGCTTACGGTACGGGTATCGTCTATACGCTCGGCGAAAAAACGTATACCGTTGTGTTCACGCTGAACGGCGTTGTAGAGTATAGCGACGGCGGCGAGGAAAACCTTGTGGAATTCGATCAAACGCTTTACAGCGGCGAATGGACGGGGGAAAATAAAATTTCTTTTGAAAAAGCAAACAAGATACTGTTCAACGGTACAGAATATGATCTGCGCGCGGCGATCGTCGGCGGCGAAGTCGTATTCACTTTTGTTGCGGACGGAACCGCGTACTCGATTTACGGTATCCCCGATAACGACGTGGCGTTCGGACTTTCTTCGGACGGAGGGGACACTTTTTCCTTTTATCTTTCGCAGGCTGCTGTGCAGGCTTTTGTCGGCGAATACAATGCCAACGAGCTGTCGCTGAAAATAGACGAATCCCTGCAGGTCGTTTGGGGAAAGGATACTGCTGAAGGAAAAGGCGTATATCTTCCCGCGCTTGACCGTACGCTCGATACGCCGAAAGGGCTGAATGGGATTCAGCTCGCGGCGATCTCGCTCGGCGACAACCGCTATATCGTCTGGGCAGGCGAGGGTACGTTGGTGCTCCTTGAAGAGAGCGACGGCGATTTCTCGGTAACGGCGAGTTTTTACAACGACGCCGCGGCAATAAAAGTAAAAGAGGAAATCGCAGCGGGGCTGAATTCCGAAGCGGATTTTTATACTTCGGGTGGCGTACATGCCGATACGCTTTCCTTTGATTTTACCTCTAAAAACGCAACGTATAATTCTGAAAAATACGCCTTTAACTGGGATTATTTTATCAATTTCAATACTGGCGCCGAATATCCCGTGTTGTCCTTTGCAGATAAAACGGACGTTGCCGTCAAGTATGTTGCGTACCGTTATTTCGGGGAGGACTACATTCGGCTGGAAAAATACGTAGCAGGCGTACGCAAGTCCTATGTTTCGCTCGTTTCCGACGAAGAATACAGCAAGCTTTTCGGCACTTCGTATGTGAAGAAAGGCGCGTTTGCAGATGAAACGATCGCCTTCGGCGAAGACGGAAAGCTTACGATCACCTCGATCGATCTAACGGCTTCGTCAGAACTCACGAAATCCGAGTCTTATGAAGAATATGCGCTTACCGTAGAAAAGGGCGTGCTCGTCGTAACGTACCGTGCGGACGCGGGGATCGGTTTCGAAACGGCGATCTACTGCGACGAAATCGGCAAGCGCGTAACTATGGTGCAGGACGAGTATGTTGGCGGTAGCGCGGACTATTCTGCGGCTGTCGGGGCTTACTACACCGAAAACGGAGAAATAATCTTCGAATTGCTTGAAAATTTACAATATAAGTATAATGACGGAGATGCTCTTGACGATTGGACGTATGAAGATGATTTTGATACTATTGGGTTGCAAAACGGCGTATTAGTCGGTACGAAAACGGTTGAAGAATGGTGGTCGGGAACAAGTTATACTTTATCTTTTGTATTTACAGGAAATACTGTTGAAATTAAGAAAGATAATGTTATTCAGCAAACGGCTGCGAAAAAAGAATTTACGCCCGCCGAGATCGGAAGAGCACACG
>UQZE01000061.1 GCA_900545325.1 uncultured Eubacteriales bacterium | reverse complement strand
ATAAACAGCAGTACGATTACAGAAAAGTGCATTCCGCGCTCCTCCTTACGCTTTTATGATAAACCCGTTACGCCCGCCTGTCAATACCAAAAAGCAATCGGATTAGTTGACTTTGCGCATCGGTTATGATACAATTTTTTGGAATTACAAACGTAATTTTTCAAAACAGGTGAATTTATGTTGCATAAAAATTCTCGCATATCGCTGTCCGTTATGACCGAACCCGACGACAAACAACTGTGCCTGCTCGGCCGCGCGCCATCCGCTCCCGAACGTTTACAGATTTTGCGGAAATCTGTTCCGCAGTCGGAAGTTTTTCGATAAAATCAAACGATTTATGCGCCGCATTGCCCGTAATAATTTTCGTTTTGTTCGAACGCGGGACATAAGCGGAATATATGCAGTAGAAAAAAAGCACCGCCCGAGTTTGGAAAAACTCGGGCGGTGCTTTTCAATCTCGGACGGCCTTTTCGCCTGTCTGTTTATTCTTCGATCGCCGCTCTGCTCCTGTTGCAGGCCGCTATCTTTTTTCTGTTTTCTTCCGACAGTTTGTGTTTCCTGTCATAGGTAACGAGCCCGTTCTGCTCCTGTTCCACGTCGTAAAGCTGGGTATAGCAGCAGCCCGAAATCTTTTTGCAGTTCAATAGAAGTTTCGTCATCTTCACGTAACTTTCGGTGAAAGCGTCCTCGCTCGAGGAAGTATCGTACCCCCAGGCGCTCTTTTCCTGCACGCAGTCGGTAACTTCGGTCTTCGCGTTGTCCCCGATCGTCATGCCGCCGTATTCGCTTAAATTCACGGCCTCGCCCTCTTTGTAAAAACGGGTTTCCCCCTTTGCGTAAAGCTTGTCCACAAAGAGTTCGCCCTTCGTTTCCAACGCCTCCACGCGCTTTTTCAGCCCCTCGAAATTGCCGTAATCGTGGTAATCGAAAAGGTCTGTTTCCGCGCCGTGATATCCGCCCGAAACGTCCACGCACGGCCTTGCGGGATCGAGCGCCTTGGTGAAACGGTACACGATATCCACGAAACGGACGTCGCGCGTTTTGCCCGCGTCGTCGAGATCCTCCCACGTTTCGTTGAGCGGGCACCAGGTGATCACGCAGGGGTGATTGAAGTCGCGTTCCATCGCCTCCCGCCATTCCGAAAGCAGTTCGCCGAGCGCGTCGAGATCGGAATACCGCACGCCCCAGCCAGGAAACTCGCCCCACACCATGAGGCCCCGCCTGTCGCAGAGGTAGAGGAAATACGGATCGAACACTTTCTGATGCAGCCGCAGTCCGTTGAAACCGAACTCTTCCGCAATATCGAGGTCGCGCTCCATTTCCGCCGCCGACGCGGGCGTGTACACGCCGTCGGGATAATAGCCCTGCGCCAGGGCGAACCGCTGGAACACGGACTTGCCGTTGAGCAGGAACCTGCCCGCCGCGTATTCCGCGCTACGCAGGCCGAAATAACTTTCGACAACGTCTTTTCCGAACGTCAGCCGCACGTCGTACAGCCTGCCCTCGCCCGGCTCCCAAAGGTGTTTTTCGGAAAGGGCGACGGAAAGCCTGTTTTTAAAATAGGCCGTTCCCTCCGCGCTGCCGACCGGCCTGCCGCGGTAAAAGACTTCGGCTTTCACCGTTCCCCTGCCCGCCGTGATCGTTTCTATTTCCACGCGGGCGTTTGCCGCGTCGGGATAAAAACGGAAAGAGCGAATATATTCCGCGGGAGTGTATTCGAGATAAACGCTCTGCCATATCCCCGTGGTGCGCGTGTAGAAACACCCGAACGATTCTCTGCGGGGCGACTGCTTGCCGCTCGGCAGATTGAGGGAAACGTCGTCCTCCGCATAGACCGTAACTTCGTTTTCGCCGTCCGTAAGAACGGCGGTTATGTCGAAGGAAAAAGGCAAATATCCGCCGCGGTGCGCGCCGACGAAAACGCCGTTTACGTATACTTTCGCCTCGAAATCCACGGCGCCGAAACAGAGCGCCACCCGCCCCGCCCGCCGTTCCGCGGGAACGGTAAAACGGCGCCTGTACCAGCATGCGCGGATAAAATCGGTGTAATGCACGCCCGAAAGTTTCGATTCGGGCGAAAAGGGCACTTCTATCGAAGACGCCAGTCTGTTATGTAAAAGGCCGCGGGCAAACCCGCTTTTTTCGTTGTCGATCTCAAATTCCCATGCGCCGTTCAGGCATTGCCAGTCCGCCCGCCTCTTCTGCGGATCGGGAAATTCCGTTCTCCTCATAAAAGTCCACCTAAATATAGTTTATGCTAATATTGTAACATATCGGCGGTAAAAGTCAACCCGTAGCCTTTCCGAAAATCGGCGATTTATCCCGCCGCAATTTTCAAATTATGGAAACGGACGGCGCCCGCAAGAGCCGCCGCCCGTTCTTTCTGCCTAATCGTTATAGCCGTAAAGCGAAGTTATCCAGAAAACGTCGCCGCCCTGCGCGCCCATGATCCTGTATATGAATTCGCCCGCGCCGACTTCGTAAACGTACTTTCCCGCCTCGTTCGTTATGTTGTTCAGTTCGCCCTCCGCATTTCGGAAAGGCAGCGTGATTTTCGTCCACTGCCCTGCGGTGAGCGGCGTATCGCCCGACCACCAGGTGCCCGCCATCGCGCTCTCCGCTTCGGTATATACGTAGAAGAACAAGCCGTCGTATCCGCTTACGTCCGCAATGTTCGCCGTCTTCGTCTTCAAAGCTATCTCGCCGCCGACAGCAACGATCTTCATGGAACCGACGCCCTCCTTTGCCATCAGCGGGTCGCTGCCGGCGTAACTCTTCGTCGCGTCGTAGCCGAGACTGCTGAAACTCGTCGTATAGCCGTAAGCGCCCGTGATGTTGCCGACCGAATCTTCGCTGTTTGCGGTGAATATCTGATTTTCGGGCACAACGGTTTCCCGCTCGCTGTACGCATAGAGCGAGGAAATCCAGAACGCGGAATCCGCGGCGGGCTTCATGATACGGAAGATAAATCCGTTTGCGCCCCTTTCGTAAATCTTATTTCCGTTTTCGTCCGTAATGGGGTTCAACTCTCCGCCCGCGCTGAGGAAAGGCAGCTTTATCTTCGTCCACTGCCCCGCGGTGAGCGAAGTGTCGCCGAACCACCAGGTGCCCGCCATCGCGTTCGCAGCATCGGTATATACGTAGAAAAACAGGCCGTCGTAAGCGCTTACGTCGTTGATCAGCGGCGACGTAATCTTGAGCGCGAGTTCGCCCGCGCCCGTCGCCACGACCTTAATGCTTCCCTCGCCTTCGTCCGCCATCAGCGGATCGCCGCCGTCGTAGGACTTGCCGGGATCGTAGGAAAGCGATTTATGGTTGGCGTCGTATCCCCAGCCGTAGCCCAGCGTGGCGACGGATTCCGCGCTGTTCGCGTCGAAAACCTTGACCGAGAGCTTAGGCAGTACGTTCACCTTGACGATATATTCCTTTGCGTCGGTTTTGACCACCAACTTGTTTTCGCCGAGCGCCAGCTTTTCCGCCTCCGCCATAGCCAGGCCCTTCTGTCCGTCCCGTTCGGTCAGCGCGAGCGCTCTGCCGTTTATATCGGCAACCGAAACGATTGCGCCCTCTATGCCGAAGGAGGCGAAATCCAACGCCGTGAATTCTTCCGAAAGATCGACGGTCGCAAAGAGCGTATCGGTCAGATCGATCGGCGCGCTCACCGTGTAATTCACTTCCGCGATCGTGCCCGTCAGCGCGGATTTCACCACGAGGGTGAATTTCGCGCCGTCCGCAACCGTATTTTCTATTACGATCTCGCCTGCGGCCGTAACCGTTACGCCGTCCACTTCCTCTTTGAGGGAAAAGCTCAGCCACGCCGCGGTAAATTCGTCCTCTATCCTGTCCGCAAAGGCGGTCGTGCCGACGAGGATTTCCGCGTCGCCCGCAAGCCCGCCGAGCACTTCCTCAACGTGCGAAACGACGGATACGGCAACGGGGAAACCGTCGCAGTTTTTCCAGAAATCCCCGCCGAACGCGGATACGTCCTTCACGCCTTCTTTGAATGCTTCGATCGTAAGATAGCCCGCCGCGTTCACGCCGGTTACGCTCGAACCGGGCTTGTCGGAAGCCTGCCCGACGGCGCGTTCCGTGCCGATCGCGTACACGTTCTGCAAATTGTCTATCTTGCCGCTGCCGAGATGCCCCACCGCGCCGCTCGCGTACTGCACGGAAGAGATATCGTTTTTCACGTAGGCGATACAGTTTTTCACGAGCGACTTATCGCTGCCGAGCCTGCCCGCGATGAGCGCGTTCCACGCCCAGCCGGCCGCGCTCGATCCGATCTCGCCGTGCACGAACACGTTTTCTATCGTACCCTTTAAGTTAGTCGTTATGATGGCGGAACTGGTATTCACGTAAGCGTCTATAAAGGCGACGTTTTTGAATACGCCCCGTTCGCCGATCTCCATGAATATGCCGCCGTTGCCGTACGTTACCTGATTGCCGTCCAGGCGGAAATCGTAGATAACGTGGCCACGGCCGTCGAATACGCCGTTGAAGGACTTGGAGAAATACCCGCCGTCGTCGTCCGACCACGTGCCGATCACGTCGAAATTATCCTGCGCCCCGAAACGGATATCCGCGCCGAGCACGAAATATCCCGAGGAAGTCTTGCCGTCCGCAGAAACTTCGAGATAACTTTCGAGGTTCTTGAACTCCTCCGCCGTGCGGATCACCCGCTGCACGAGGGCGTCGAACCGATATTCCACGCCCGCCAGCACCACGCTGTATCTGCGTTCGCCCATCTTCATGGAAGAGGACACGAGTTTCACGCCGCCCTCCGCATCTTCAAAAGTTATTTCGGTCTTTTCCGAAGTTATGTCGTAAATGCCCAGCACTTCGGAAAACGCCGCCTCCGCGCCGACAAGGGCGAGATCGGGCTTTTCTTCCGAAACGTCGTAAGTCGCGCCGCCGAGTTCTATCACGGGGCGGTATACCGTAACCGCTACGGTGGCGACGTCGCCGCCGTCCTCGGCGGAATAGGCCGCGCTTACGGTGGCGGTGCCCATCGATTTCGCGGTGATCAGACCGTCGGCCGTAACCGAAACGACCGCTTCGTTATCGCTCTTCCACTCGACTTTCGCGCCCTCCACGGGTTTGCCCTGTTCGGTAACGGTCGCCGTTACCCGTTTCTCGTTTACGTGCCCCTCCTGCGCGCTCGCCGCGAGTTCGAGTTCGGACTCGGAAAGCAGAACGTGAATGTCGGGCTTTACCGTTACGGAAACGAGTTCCTCCGTTTCGTAGCCCATGTAGACGGCGGAAACCTCTATCTTGGTTTCCCCTTTTCCGACGGCGGATATCACGCCGCTTTCCGTAACGGAGGCGACGGTTTCGTCGTGCGAGGCGTAGCTTACCCCGCCCTGCACGCTTTTGCCCGCGAGCGAAAGCGACGCGCTCAGATTCTGCGTGCGCCCGACGGAGAGTTCCACGTTGAGGGGCGAAACGGTCAGAACGGGCGTTTCGCTCACTTCCAGAACGGTTACGTCGCAGGTCGCCGAGGCCTTGCCCGCCGAGGCCGTAACGACGGCTTTGCCCGTCCCGCGCGGGCTGAGCGTTCCGCCCGTTACCACGACGACGGCCTCGTCCGAACTCGTCCACGTTACGTCGGCGGCGTCCGCCCCCGTAACGGTAAGAACGGTTTCCTCAAATCTGCCGAGGCTCACCGAGCCGCGGTCGAGTTCGAGCTTCGTTTCCGCACAGCCGACGAGCCCCATGCAGAAGAACGCGGCAAACGCGGCGCACAGAAGCGCCAAAACTTTTTTCTTCATAAAATCCTCCCTTATTTTATCAGATATTCCAACTGCTCCAAAGCTCGGAAAGGCTGCCCTGCTCCGAGAAGTTGGTTATTCCCAGTCTTTCTGCGTCGTCTTTGAATTCGTTCATCAAAGCGAGGCGTTCGCTCTGCGGATAGGTATTCGCGTAGAGCTGCAGATCCATGTAGCGGACGAATATGCTTTCGAGGCAGATGCGGTCGCAGACCGTATCATAAGCCGCTTCGTCCGTTTCTTTCAGCCCTTCGACGGCGGCGTACGCCTCGTCGACGAGTTTCTGCCAGCTGCGCAGAAGTCCGCTCGGAAAATATTCGCGTTTTTCTATTTCGGCGTACACGCTGTGCGCCATGTTGGTATTCTCCGCAAGGTACGCGTACCAGGTGCGGATCTGATCGTACAGTTCCCGCATCGGCTCCGCCGCGCCCTTGAAATAGTTTGCGAACCAGTCGTCGGTGAGTTCTTCCATATCGGCGTTGACGTTCCATTGCAGTTTGGCGTTGAGATAATTTTTCAGCACGCTGAATCCCGTGGAGGCGCCGTTGTTGAACTGCCCCTGATCGTAGATGTAATAGGCGTTGCACTCCTTCGCAAGGCGGTAGACCGACTGCATGGATTCGAAACTGTTGAAAAAGGCGAGATAATGATAGAAGTTGGTCGAATACGTCCACAGATAATATTTATCGGTGATGCACGTCCACGCCTTCATGGTATTGTAGAGCGCGGTGTTTTCCGCGGAATACGCGCTTTCGTTGTAGTCCGCGAAGATCGGGGCGTAAAACACGTTGACGTATTCGTCGCACACCACGCTGTCGTCTATCGGCTCGTATTCGCCGTCGGCGTTCAGTTTTGCAGGCGCCTGTTCGGTCTTGTGATAGGCGAAAAAGCATATCCTCACGATCCTGTCCGAATGTTGTTCGTCTTTAAGCCAAGCCTTGATGTCCCTGCTGACTTCGTTGGCGAACTTGATCATCACCGCGGAATCGGTGCCGTATTTTTCGTAGGAGGCAGCGCAGTCCTCGCAGGTACACCACGTGTTGGCGTCCTCCTGCGTGATGGTAACGTTGTCGTATTCGGGGTGTTCGAGCAGTTCCTTTTTGAGCTGCTCCGTAAGATACAGCCGCATCTCGTCGTTGGAATAGCAAAGCTGCCTGCCGTCGCCGCTGAACCAGTCGGGATGTTCGTCGATAAGGCTTTCGTCCACATAGTCGAAGGAGTTGTGCCACAGGCTGTTGTTCGGCCCGACGGGCAGCCAGATCTCCGTCTTGTTCATCATGCGCATACGGTAAGTGTAGGAAGAGTCGAATTCGAACACGCCGTAATTGCCCACGCGGAGCGCGATGTCCGGCACGTCTTTCACGCGGAAATCGGGCAGTTTAAGCGACTGCGCGCGTTGGTAGACGATCTCGTCCTGCGCGTAAATTTCCCAGCCGACGGAATGGCGCAGAAATTCGTAGACCGCATAAAGCGAACCGTAGTCCCCGCCGCCGACCATGAACACGCTGCGCCCCTCGGTATCTATGCGGTAGCCCGAAACGGTGTATTCCGCCTCGGCCGCCGCGACGCCCGCGCTTTCGGCGAGCGAGGTGTTTCCCAGGGAAAGGTATTTCGAAGCCGCAGAATAGCTCTTGCCCGCGTCCGTTTCCACCGCGAAGGAGGCGCCCGTCGCCTCTCCGAGAAAATACTGCAGTTCGCCCGCGGCGAATTCAATGATCTCGCCCGCGTCCTCGGGCACCACGATCACGTAATCGGTGGCGCCGTCTTTGACGAGGTCGTACTCGGTCGCACCCACTTCGAAGTCGTGCACGCCGTCCTCCACGTCGGGGACGGCGGGCGGCACGAGGGTGTTTTCGGGTTTCGGCTTGTTACAGCCCGCAAAGACGAGAAAGGTTCCCGAAAGCATAACGCAGAATAATTTTTTGATGGAATATTTTTTCATCTCCGTCCTCCCTTCACGCCGCAACGATCTCGCGGCTCAGCATGGTGAAGTTCCCCTCTTCGTCCCAGCAGATATAGCGCACGGCGAAAACGCCCGCTCTGTCCGCCACAAAGGAATTTCCGTTCATCTGTTCTATCGTGCCGTCGGGCAGCACGAGATACATATATACCGCGAGCGAATCCGCGGCGGTAACGTTGTCGCTCGCCTTCGCGTAAGGCACGACAACGACGTCGCCGACCTCGGCGGCCGCAGGCATTTTGCCGTCCAGTTCGAGCACGGGCGCCACATTGTCCGTTACGCGGACATAAAGTTCGGACGTAAGCGAACGCCCCGCAGTATCCTCCGCCGTATACTGCGCGTTGTACACGCCGTACTCCGTCAGTTCTATTTCGTAGCTCTTCGTCGGGTCGGCGTTTTCCAGCGCGGTGCCGTCTTTCGCCGTAACGATCTTGCCCGACGGCGTTTTCACCGTGAGGGTGAACTTCACTTCGGGATCGAGCACGTCGTAGGCGAGCGCGGGGCGCAGGATATACGTTTCGCCGATCTCGCGGCGCGCGGAATCTTCGGGCAGCTGTATGTTCGGCTTGATGGCGTCCCGTCCGATGGAAGTGATCGGCTGTCCGCACACGTTTTTCATGTCTATCGCCGCCGCGCCGCTCACGCCGCGCCAAACGAGCGTAAGCCACACCCTGCCGCTTTCAAAGCCGCCGAAGCCGTTCAGCTTGATCTCGACTTTGTCGTTGTCCGCGTAGAGGATATTATTTTCGGCGTCGTATCTGAGCATGAAGTCGTTCACGCCGCCGCCGTTGAACCCTGCGTTCACGTTGTACGATTCGCCGCCGTTCACTTTCAAAACGCTCGTGCCAGAGGAGGAACTCCCCGTGAACGAAATCGTCAGGCGGGCGTCGGGATCGTCATAGTCTTCCAAAACGACGTCCACGCCCGTGAACCTGTTGGCGGCGGCGTTCACGTTGAATTCCAGCGTAAAGCCGTCGGCGAAGAGCGCGTTGACGAAACTCATCGAGGCGTCGTCCTTATCCGTCGTATACGTTACGTAATTTTTGGTAGCAAAAGCGGAGGTGTCCGCGGAAACGAAGTATTTGGAAAGATCTATTCCGCCGCCGTCCTTCGTATCGACGACGGGCACTTCGTAGGTGCGGCTCGCCGTACCGCCGCGGGCGCTCTCGGCCAGGTAAACGACGACGGCCTTGCTGCCCGCCGCGGTGTACGTATTGTCCGCGGCCGCCGCGCCGTTCACGCTGACGGAAGCGTTTTTCACCTCCGCCGCGCCGCTCGCGTAATCGGTGAAGGCAAGCTGCGGCAGTTTATAGGTCTTGCCCGCGATGAAATATCTCGGCAGGCTGACGGAACCGTAGATAAAGGGATCGTCCCCCACTTCCGCGCGGATTTCGTAGCTCGCTACCGCTGTTCTGCCTATATAGTCGGTAACGGTGTATTCCACGGTGTACGTCCCCGCTTTCGTCGGGATAAAGGCGTTGTTTTCCACGGCGATCTCTTCCCCGTCGAACATCACCTTTACCGAGAGATCGAGCCTGCCCGTGCCGCCGCTGAGGGTTACCTCCCTGAGCGCTGCGCTCTCCCCGACAACGGCCGTCTGCACGGCGCCGCCGATCACGTTCACCGCGGGCGCGTCCGCCGAAACAACGGCGTATACATCAATCAATTTTTCCGTACGGTTGCCCGAATAATCCGTCGCCGTATACACGATGGTATACCGTCCAGTCCTGTCGGGCACGAACGCGCCGTCATAGATCGGCATGTTGTACCTGTTTTCGCTGCGATAGTTATAAAACACCTGCACGTCCGTCCTAAGTTCGCCGCAGTAGGGATCGCGCGAAACGGCGGGGAAAACAGCGTAAGGCGCATTTTCCAGCGCGTCGGGCACGTCCGCCTCCCCGTAGCCGCCGAGGTCGACGTTTATTTCGGGCGCGCCCTCGTCGTAAAAGCCGTCCCTCGAAAGGTCCTGTCCCGCAATTTGTGTGATGACGAAATTCGCGCTCGATTTCAAAAACCCGTCCGCCTCTATCTTCAGCCGCACCTCGCCCGTGGTGAAACCGCCCCACAGCGTGTCGAAAAACTGCGGGGAATCGAGGTCGGCGACGAGCGTTTGCTCCGTGTTGAACAACGCGCCGTGAATTTCGCGTTCCGCATAGTCGAAACGAATTTCAAAGGGCGCCTCGTCCACCGTCTTGCCCGAATTTAAGCCGTAATAGGAAAAATTGAACGCATAGCCGAAATTGTTCGACTGGTGCAGTTTGTTCCAGCCCCATTCGTATCCCGTCATCGGCTGGCCGCTGCCCGCCGCCATCATGTAGGACACGGGGTGATTGACGCCCTCTTCCGAAGAACGCGCCGTTACGGTAACGGTGTTTTTTTCGTCGTAAACGTCGGTGAGCGTTACCTTGATGAGCTTGAAGTCGCGCGAACCGATATTTTCGGGCGTGAGGAACAGCGAAAGAAGAACGTCGTCCTTCGTCATTTCGGAAAGATCGATCACCTCGTTGTATTCGAAGGCCGCCCCTGCGGTTAGGCTGACCACCAGCCCCTTTTCTTCGGGCGCGTAGGCGTGCGCCCCGTAGGATACCGAGGAAGCGTCCTTCGTAACGGTATAAAGATCGTCCAGCACGTCGAAGGTCTTTTCTTCGCGGACGGTCTTTCCGCCGATCTTGGCGCTGTATACCGCCTTATATCTGCCCGCCTCCTCGAACACGATCTTATTTTCCGACGAACGCGTGCCGTCGGGAAGATAGAGCGCGCCTGACGCGGGATATTCTCTGCCCTCATGCGTTACCGTTCCTTCGGGCAGGGTGAAACTGTCCCCAACGCGGTATTCTTCCTGCAAGCCGCCGTCCGCACGGACGGGACGCGCCGCAAACAGGCAGACGGCCGCCGCCGCAAAAAACAGGACGGTGAACGCAGCCAGAAGTATTTTTCTTACGGTTTTACTCATCTGATTCTCCTTATTTTGATTATTCCTTGATCCCGCCCATCGTGATGTTGCCGAGCAGCCTGTTGTGGAAAATGAGGAACACGACGAGAATGGGAAGCAGAACGAGCATGCAGCCCGCGAGTTTCGCGGGGGTGAACGACATTTCCCCCGTGGTCATGTTCTGCAGTTTGTACAGGCCGTAGGCGGCCGTCGGAAAGCCGGGCAGGTAGACCATGGGCGTGAGGTAATCGTTCCAGTGTTCTATGAATTTGAGCAGCAGAATGGTCGTAAACGTGGTGCGAATAAGCGGCAGCGCGACGTTTATCATGATCCTGAAATTGCCGGCGCCGTCCACCTTCGCCGCCTCGGCATAGGCCGCGGGCATGTTTTTGAACGCCGCGAAAAACACCAGGAAATAAAGCCCCAGAAAATTCGCCTTCATCAGCCACAACCCCGGTATGCTGTCGTAGATACCCAGTGTCTTCGCCATCTGGATTTCCGACGGGAGGTTGCCGACGATGGGCAGAGCCATCGTAACGATAACCGCGGTGTAAATCACCTTGGAAAACCTGTATTTATACCGCGCCGCAGCGTAAGCCGCGATACAGGGCACCAGTGTGGAAAAGAAGGCCGCGCCCACGCTGTAAAGCACCGAGTAGGCGAACATCTCCCCCAAAAGCACGTCGTACGAGCCGCCCGTGGAGAGCGAAACGGGAACTTTCAGGTACTTGAAAGCGTTGACGTAGTGTTCGAGCACCCACTTTTTCGGAAAGCCGAACATATCGTAGTAAAAATCGCCCGACGTCTTGAACGAATTGAGGAACGCCCATACGTAGATATAGATCACCGACGCCGCGTACAGCGCCAGTATGATAAACAGAACGACGCCGAACGGCGTGATTTTGAATTTTTCCTTTGTCTTTTCTCCGTGCATCGCTCCCTCCTCTAATCGGCGCTCGGGCCGAATTTTTCCAGAAGAAACCGCGCGCCCAGCGTGAGCGGCACGGCGATGAACGTGAGCACCACGCCCATGGCCGCCAAAAACGGATACTGGATAAGATTTGCGGTGTTTGCCGTCCGCGCGAACAGATAGTAACCGATGGTTACGATCTCCGGTTCGGCGGTGTCGCCGTAAAAGGTGTACAGGTTGAACTGGTTTACGAAAATCTGCGCCACCCCGACCACCAGAAAGGTAACAACCGTGGGCCAGATGAGCGGCAGCGTGATGCTGAAAAACTCCCTGACCGAGGAAGCGCCTTCGAGCTTTGCAGATCGGAAGAGCGTCGTGTAGGGAAAGA
>UQZE01000060.1 GCA_900545325.1 uncultured Eubacteriales bacterium | reverse complement strand
AAAAAGCAGCAGGACGGGTATCTTCCCCGCCGCTACCGCAAAAACATGTGCGAATTCGGCGAAGATTGAAAAGCTCACACACTTCCTTAAAATTTTTTCAGCGAAAGGGCCGCGGTGTACCGCGGCCCTTTCAATTTTATAAAAATGTAAAATCGTTTCAATCTACGCTTTCGGAGGAATGATCACACCCGCTTCTTCCAAAAGCGAGGGAAAAACTTCGTACCCCGTTTCGGATGGATGCACGCCGTCCGTATACATGATTTCGTCTGCCGCGCCGTCGGGCGCAAAACGAGAAAACGAATCGAGCACAAAAAGTCTCGGCGTATTTTCGGCATAATCACAAATTATGCGGTTCAGCTCTCTTATCTTCGCCGTTTCCACACCGTCGCGCGGCTCTACGGTAAACCAATATATTTCCGTTTCAGGCATATTCAGCAACAGGTTGCGAAACAATAATATCAATGCCTCGGCGGTTTTCTCAGGAACACTTCCCCCGCCGAGGTCGTTCGTTCCTATATGCAAGGCGAGAACGGTCGGACAGACGGGATACAATATTTTCCTGGCAAAAATTTCCCATTGAAACGCGGTTGATGAACCTATACCCACAGCGTAGGCGCCCATATCTCCGAAACATTCGTCAAACCCTTGCCAATAACTTTTGGAGAAAAAAGAATCGCCAGCGAATACAACTTCCCCGTCCGCGTAATCTTTTAACGACTGCGCGCAATGTTCCACCTCTGTTTCGAAACCGGGCATAAACTCATTTTTAGCGCACACGACTTCAAATTCCGCGAAATGATAGGACGTTTCGGCAAAAACCGTAACGCGTTTATCCCACGCGGGCGCATTCCGCAAAATCACGCGCGATCCTTCGATGACAAACAGATTGCTGTCGAACGTAAAAACCGGTTTTTCGGCGTATTGCGGATCGCTGAACTCAAACAGTATCTCCGCTTCAGGATAGTTGTTATAAAGATAAACGTCCGCTACTTCCAAGGTGCCGTAATCGACGGATTCCCCGCCGAGCACAGCGCCGTCTTTTTCACACGCGCAGAACGCCGCAACAAAAAACAGCGCAGAGGCTGCGCAAAATATGTACCGCAGAATTTTCATTTTTCCACCCTCCGCCGTCGTTTACGACATTATTATAATGCAGCCCGCAGATGAAATCCATAACAAAGAGCATCTGCTTTTGGACGGAACATAACAAAACCGCTTTTTTTACGTCATATGTAAAAACCCTGCCGCGCAATACGCGGCAGGGTAGAAACAGAATTATTTTTCAAATATCACTTCTTCGTATTCTTTTTGTTTTTTACCCGTGCAGAAACGGGCGACGACTTCGGCGGCGATATCGCTTTCTTTCAGCGGCGTCATGGGGAAATCGTGAAACATGTTTTTAAATACCGCGAGCAGAAGCCTGCTCCCCGCCGCGCCGAACACGCGCTCTTTCAAATATTCGCAGTCGGGATAAAACAATTCGTGCGTGCCGACGGTAACGAGGATATCCCCCAGCCCTTCCATATTCCCGAAGATCGGGGAAACGAGCGGGTTCTGCCCGTCGAGTTCTTTGGCGTATTCCCTGCCCGCGAATACGAGCGCCTCGATGGAAAGCGTGGGATCTTTTTTCTCGTATTCCGCCGCTTCGGGGCGGGACATGGTAACGTCCAGCCACGGCGATAAAAGCACGGTTTTTTCTGGCATAGGCCCCGCGCCCGCCGCCAGCCGCTGCAAAAAGGCGAGCGCCAGGCCGCCGCCTGCGGAATCGCCGAGCAGCACGAACCGATCGTCGGGATACTTTCCGCGCAGGAAGGCGTACGCCTTTTCCAGAACCTCGTGCGTTTTCAGCGCCCCGTGTTCGGGCGCCAGCGGATAATCCACGTAAGTTACGCGGAAAGCGTGCTCCTTGATGAGCTTTTCCATGAACACGCGGTGCAAAAGCAGCCCCTCGGACACATACGCCCCGCCGTGCAGGAATACCGCGTGCGCGGCTATTTTACCGCCTTTGTCAGCTGTTACGCACGGAAATCCGTCTATCTCGAATCCTGCGGCGTTGAGGTTTTTGAATTTTCTCGGTTCGAAGTGTTTCGAACCTCTTTTCGGCTTTTTGATGGTACGCTCCACATATCCCTTGATATGCAGAAATTTCGCAACTTTGCTGAGTTTATCGATGGGCAGCATGTTCTCTCCCTGTTTTTTCACGGAAGATGTTTATCCGCCGTTTCTCGTTTTATAATACTAAATCCCGCGCGTTTTGTCAACCGCACAGCATTTTTTAAGGGCGGGAAAATATTCCCGCCCCGATATTGTGCCTCATGCGGCAGCCTCTATGCGTTCTTGCTGCAATTTCCTTAATTCTTCTTCGATCTGCGCTTTCAGCGCCGCAACCGAACTTTCGAATTCCTCTTTAAGCGCCGCCGCCTTGTCGTTCAGCGCGGTCTTCGCGTCGGAAACCTCTTTCTTTTCCGCTTTGCTCAGATGATCGTCGAACCAGTCTTCGATATCCTCTATGCGTTCCTCCATTTTATCGAGCACGTAATCCTCAATGTCGTCGTATTCCTTTATTTTATCGAGTTCAATGCTGAGATACTCCGCCACGGGCGCGAGTTTTTCCTTTATTTCGGCGAGAATTTCTCCCGAAACGACTTCGAGCGCGTCCTCTATCTCTTCGAGCAGGTCTTCCGCCGCCTCGTACACGTCCTCCATCGCTTCGCGCTCGGCCTCGCTCATGTTGCGGTACAGTTTTTCGAGATAGTATTCCACCGCGTCCTCCGTAGCCGCGCCGTACGCTTTCACGCCGGCGATAAATTCCTCCGCGTTCTGCCCTACGGCCTCCGCGACGGCGGCGAGCTGTTCGTCGGTCAGCACGGGTTCTTTTTCGCCCTCGATCTCCCCGATATACTCCACAGCCCTGTACGCGTTTCTGAGCGCCACGTATTCGGTGGCTTTCAGCGCTTTATCCGCGCCGTTGTCGAGCAGGGTGAGGTACGCGCCGTCAAGCAGCGCGTCCTTGTTCTGTTCATAGGCGAGTTCGAGTTTTTCGTAGGCCTCTTCAAATTTGTCGGAAAGCACGTCGAGGTGATATTTTTCCGATTTATAAAGGATTTCGCTCAGATCTTCCGCGCTCATGGCCGCGGCCGCCTCGACGGTAAGGGTTCCGTCAACCCGCATAGCCGCCTCGATCAAACGGAATTTTCCCGCCGTCAGAGCCTGTATATCCGCGTTGTCGGGATACTGCGCCTTGAGGTTTTCCAGCCGCGCGTTCAGCAGAACGCCGCCGTTCGTTACGATTTCGATTTTAAGCCCCGTGCCGTCGAACGCCGCGGAAAAGCTCGCGTCTATTTTGGCGAGGATTTTTCCCTCTTCGTCCGCGGACTTACCCGAAACCGTAACGTTGATCGTGGCGTTTTCCTCGGTTACGAACCCGTAGGCGATGGCGAGTTCCGCCACCCTTTTGCTGGCGTCCGAGATCTTGGCGCCGACGATGCCTTCCGCGCCGTAGAGCAGAATTTCAGCGTCCTTGTTGGCGGCCTTCACCGCGACTACCCGCTCCTTATCGTCGAGCACGAACTCGACGGAGGGGTTGATGTCCAGCGCGACGTAGGTCTGCGCGGCGTCCGCCGTCTTCTGACAGGCGCCGAAAACCGCCGCCAGACCCGTCAGCATGACCACAAATGACAAAACGATCGATAATCTCTTCATAATGATCTCCTTTTTTGCCCTCTCCTCAAAGGGCGTTTTTATTTACTTGACGCCTATTAAACAATCGGACGGGCCTCTTTATTGGAAGAAAACAAAAAAAATTAAAAAAATATCCGCCCGAACAGATCGGACGGATATTTTCATAAAACCGTAAATATTATTTTTTGAGCAGTTTTTCGTATTCCCGTTCGAATACTTCCTTCATTTTGTCTATATAATCTTCGGGGTCGGAAAATCCCGATTCGCTGACGCCCGCCGTATAGTCGTTCCATTCCGCTTTCAGCTCCGCGAATATTTCGGAACAGCCGTCTACAAAGTCCGCCACGGCCTTTTTCAGTTCTTCAAAAACGCGTGAAATCTCGACGACGGTATCTTCAAATTCGTCCAGAATGTCCTCCACGAGGTCGAAATCCCAGCAGGCGTAGAAATAATAATACGCCTTCAACTCTTCGTCGGTCTGCGGCACGAAGAGCGATTCGGCGCATTCCTCCAGCGCCTCGTTAAACTCTTCTTTCAGTTCTTCGTCCACGTCCAGTTCGGGATTGAGCAGACCGCCGACGAGTATATCGGTAACGAATGCGGAAAGTCCCAGTTCGTTTCTGATTTCGTCGTGTATTTCTTTCAGCTCCGTCAGCGCTTCCTGCCGGTCTTCCAGAATATCCACGTATTCTTCGAGCAGTTCGAAAAGATAGGAATTGTAGAGCGCGCCGTTTCCCGATGCGAAAAGTTCCTCCGCCGTTTCTTCGAGATATCCGGGGCGTTTCGCCGCCTCTTCCAGCAGTTCGCTCACCGTAAATTCGCCCGCAAGCCCCAAAGCGGACTGCAGTTCTTCCTTATCGGCCACGACGGAAACGACCGCCGCGCCGCCCGCCGCCTTTTCGGCCTCTGCGCCGACCTCCGCCGCGAGATCCGCCGAAACCTTATCGCCCCGCGCGCTGATGCTCGACAGCCTTACTTCACCCGCGGAGAAATATCCCAGCGCGGCGGAAGAGGCAGTCAGCGCGTTCACCGCTTCGTCCACGCTCCCGCCCGCAAGGGCTTTCCCCGCCGACGCGCCGGCGAGAGCGATCTCCGCCTCGCGGCTGTCCGCCGTTACCTTCACCACCTTGCCGTCGCTGTCCGCCACGATGGAAAAGGAAACGTTTGCCGTGCCCGCCGCGGCCGCGGCAAACGGCGTTATGCGGCGGGGCGCGGCGGAAGAAACGGTTTGCGCCGTCATGGTAACGTAGCTGTCGTTTGCGATATAATTCTTTTTTCCTCCGAACGGCATAAAGACGATGAGCGCAACGAACGCCGCCAGCACCAGCACCGCTCCGGCGATCGCCGCGACTCTGCGCGGCGCGGAGATTTCCGAACCGCCCGCGGCGTAGACTTTCTGCCGCGCGCGGACTTCCTCCGTAACGCCCAGCGGCTCCTTTTTCACCCTGTCGCTCATCGCGGGCGTCATGCGGTCGAATTCGCCGTTCAGTTTTTTGAAAAGTTCTCTCTTTTTCACCGCTCTTCCTCCGCTTCGATATAAGCTTTGAGTTTTGCCAGGGCGTTTTTATAAGTCCAGGTAACGGTGCCGAGCGGCTTTTTCAGAATTTCCGCTATTTCGCGGTGCTTATAGCCGCCGACGACGTGCAAAATAACGATCTCGGCCTCCTCGTCCCTGAGCGCGGCTCTCACCGCGGCGAAGACGGGCGCTCCCTCCTCGTCCATCGAATAGCCGCTTTTTTCAAAAGGGGCGTAATCGTCCGTGCAGATTTCCCGCGACGCGCGTTTCACGTGATTATACGCGAGGTTGCGCGCGATCTGTATGATCCATGCGGAAAAATTGACCTCTTTGAACGAAGAGATGTTCTGTTTGACTTTCACGTATGTATCCTGCATCAGTTCCTCGGACACGGCATAATCGCCCGTGATGGAATATATATAGGAAAAGACGCCCTTTTTCGTGCTTTCGTATACGGCGGCGAACGCTTGCTCGTCGCCGTTTTTCATACGCGCGGCATACGCGTTGAGTTTTATCTTATTCACAGTTCTCCCCTTCAACTGTTCCGCATATTAAACAATCCTGCGCCGCCCTTTGTTGGACTTTTGCAAAAAAATTTTTCATGCCTGCAAAATTTGTTTCAGGAACACGCCCGTGCGGCTTTCCGGAACGAGGGCTACATCTTCGGGCGTGCCCGCCGCGACCACCGTTCCGCCGCCGTCGCCGCCCTCCGGCCCCATATCGACGATATAGTCGGCGGTCTTGATGACGTCGAGGTTATGTTCGATGACGATCACGGTATTTCCGCCCTCCCGCAGCCGGGAAAGAATGGCGCAGAGTTTCTGCACGTCGTAGGAATGCAGTCCCGTAGTCGGTTCGTCGAGAATATAGAGCGTTTTGCCCGTGGGGCGCTTGGAAAGCTCGGTCGCGAGCTTCACGCGCTGCGCCTCGCCGCCCGAAAGCGTGGTCGAGGACTGCCCCAGGCGGATATAGCCCAGCCCGACATCCTGCAAGGTCTTGATCTTATTATAGATAGAAGGCAGGCTGGCGAAGAATTCCACCGCCTCGTCCACGGTCATTTCCAGCACGTCGCTGATGCTCTTGCCCTTATATTTCACCTGCAGGGTTTCGCGGTTGTAACGCTTGCCGTGGCAGACCTCGCAGGGCACGTAAATATCGGGGAGAAAGTGCATTTCTATCTTTATGATGCCGTCGCCCGAACAGTTTTCGCACCGCCCGCCCGCGACGTTGAAAGAAAACCGCCCCGATTTATAGCCGCGCTCCTTTGCGTCGGGCGTGGCGGCGAACAGGTCGCGGATCGCCGTGAACACGCCCGTATATGTTGCGGGGTTGCTGCGCGGCGTTCTGCCGATGGGCGACTGGTCGATGGCGATCACCTTGTCGAAATATTCTATCCCCTCTATCTTGTCGAACGCGCCGGGGCGCACTTTCGCGCCGTTCAGGCGGGAAGCGAGTTCGGGATAGACGATCTCGTTGACGAGCGAGCTCTTGCCGCTGCCCGAAACGCCCGTTACCGCCGTGATCAGCCCCACGGGAAACTTTACGGTAACGCCCTTCAGGTTGTTCTGCCGCGCGCCCACGACGCTCAGCCACCTGCCGTCCGCGCCCTTGCGCACCGCCGGGATTTCTATCTTTCTCCGCCCCGCGAGAAAATCGCCCGTGATGGAAAGCGGATTTTTCATGATCTCCTCCGCCGTGCCCGTGGCGACCACCTCGCCGCCGTGCACGCCCGCGAACCGTCCGATATCCACAATGAAATCGGCGGCGCGCATGGTATCTTCGTCATGCTCCACCACGATAAGGGTGTTGCCCAGATCGCGCAGGTGTTTCAGCGTGTTGAGCAGTTTTTCGTTGTCGCGCTGGTGCAGGCCTATGCTCGGCTCGTCGAGGATATAGAGCACCCCCGTCAGCCCGCTGCCGATCTGCGTGGCGAGCCGTATACGCTGCGCCTCGCCGCCGGAGAGCGAACCCGCGCTCCGCGCCAGCGTGAGATAGGAAAGCCCCACGTCGCGCAGAAACTGCAGTCTTGCGCGGATTTCCTTCAATATGGGCGCGGCGATGAGCGTTTCCGTCTTGCCGAAGGTCAGCCCGTCCAGAAATTCGTAAAGCTTTTCTATGGACATCTCGGTAAGCTCCGCGATGTTCTTGACGCCCACGGTAACGGCGAGCGCCTCCTTTTTGAGCCTCCTGCCGCGGCATTCGTCGCAGGGAATGCTCGTCATATAGCGTTCAATTTCCATCTTTGTATAATCGCTCGTCGTTTCGCGGTAACGGCGGTTGAGGTTCGGGATTATGCCCTCCCAGGAACTGCTGTAACTGCCCGAAAAGGTATGCGTTTTATATTGCATTTCGATCTTTTCGCCGTGATTGCCGTAAAGGAGGATGTCGATGATCTCTTTCGGCAGATCCTTGACGGGCGTGTCGAGCGAGAATCCGTAGTGCTTGGAAAGCGCGGCGAAATACATTTCGCTCATTTTGCCCGTATCGAGGTTCCAGCCCGTAATGGTCATGGCGCCCTGGCGGAGGCTCTTTTCGGGATCGCGGCAGACGAGCGCGGGGTCTATCTCCTGTCTGAACCCCAATCCGTGGCAGACGGGGCAGGCTCCGAAGGGATTGTTGAAGGAAAAGAGCCGCGGCTCTATCTCCTCTATGCTGATGCCGCAGTCGGGGCAGGCGTAGTTGGTGGAAAAAAGCTCGTTTTCGCCGTTGATTTCCACCTGCACCAGCCCTTCCGCCAGCTTGAGTGCGCTCTCCACGCTGTCCGTCAGCCGCTTGGAAACGCCCTCTTTCACGATCAGCCTGTCGATCACCACGCTGACGCTGTGTTTCAGATTTTTATCGAGCTTGATATCCTCGCCCAGATCGTACACCGAGCCGTCTATTTCTACGCGCACATAGCCCGATTTTCTGTATCCTTCGAGCTGTTTTGAAAATTCGCCCTTTCTGCCGCGCACGACGGGAGCCTTGACGATAATCTTGCTGCCCTCGCCGCTCTCGATCACGCGGTCGACGATATTATCCACCGTCTGACGGCGTATTTCCTTGCCGCACTTAGGGCAATGCGGCACGCCCGCCCGCGCGAAGAGCAGGCGGAAGTAATCGTAGATTTCCGTAACCGTGCCCACGGTGGAACGCGGGTTGCGCGAAGTTGTCTTCTGGTCGATGGAAATGGCGGGCGAAAGCCCTTCTATGCTGTCCACGTCGGGCTTTTCCATCTGCCCGAGGAACTGTCTCGCATAGGAGGACAGGCTTTCCACATACCGCCTCTGCCCCTCCGCGAAGATGGTTTCGAAAGCAAGCGTCGATTTGCCGCTGCCCGAAAGCCCCGTAAATACCACGAGCTTGTCCCGCGGGATTTGCAGGTCTATGTTTTTCAGATTGTTTTCTCTTGCGCCTTTTATGGTAATGTATTGCTGCATGATCCTCTCGTCTTTGTATTGCTTATGTATGCGGCGGCCGTCCTTCGCGCCGCGCCCGTCGGTCCGCCCGTACGGCGGTCAGCCACGCGCCTCCGCGCGAAACGAACTTGCCTCCGCGCCGCCGTGAACTCACCCCTGCGCTTTCCGCATTTTCGCTTTCAGTTTCGTTATCGTTTCGCGTATCTCGATGCACTGTTCGAAATCCGGCTGCGCCGAGGTTATGTTTCAGCGGCTCCGCGCTTTCGCCGCGCCGCCGTGAACTCACCCCTGCGCTTTCCGCATTTTCGCTTTCAGTTTCGCTATCGTTTCGCGTATCTCGATACACTGTTCGAAATCCAGCTGCGCCGAGGTATGTTTCAGCGGCTCCGCGCTTTCGCCGCGCCGCCGTGAACTCACCCCTGCGCTTTCCGCATTTTCGCTTTCAGTTTCGCTATCGTTTCGCGTATTTCGATGCATTGTTCGAAATCCAACTGCGCCGAGGCGACTTTCATCAATCCTTTCAGTTTTTCTATTTCCGCGGGGATATCGGACATCTTGATGTCCTTCGTCCTGTCCGCCTTTCTCGTGATCTCTATCGTGTTGACCACCTTTTTGATAATGGTCTTCGGCACGATGCCGTGCGCCGCGTTGTATTCGCTCTGAATTTTCCTCCTGCGCTCGGTTTCGTCGATAGCGCGCTTCATGCTGCCCGTCATGACGTCCGCATACATGATAACGCGCCCTTCGGCGTTTCTCGCCGCGCGTCCGATGGTTTGGATAAACGCCGTTTCGCTGCGCAGAAAGCCTTCTTTATCGGCGTCTAATATAACGACCAGCCGCACTTCGGGTAAATCCAGCCCCTCGCGGAGCAGGTTGATGCCCACGAGCACGTCGAATTCGCCGTTCCTCAGCCCCGTGATGATGTCTATCCGTTCCAGCGTGTCGATATCGCTGTGCATATACCGCACGCGCACGCCGTTTTCACTCAGATATTCGGTCAGGCTTTCCGCCATTTTTTTCGTGAGCGTGGTGATGAGCACTCTGCCGTTTTTCGCCGTTTCCTTGTGGATTTCCACCAAAACGTCGTCGATCTGTCCTTTTGTCGGCCGTACCTCTACGGTAGGATCGAGCAGGCCCGTCGGACGGATCAGCTGTTCCACCACCTGCCCCGCGCGGTCAAGTTCGTAATCCGCGGGCGTTGCCGAAACGCAGATCAGCTGCGGCAGCTTGGCGTTGAATTCTTCGAACGTGAGCGGGCGGTTGTCGTACGCCGAGCGCAGGCGGAAACCGTAGTTGACTAAGTTGGTCTTTCTCGAAAGGTCGCCGTGATACATCGCGCGGATCTGCGGAATGGTCATGTGGCTTTCGTCTATCATGACGAGAAAGTTTTCGGGGAAATAATCCATCAGCGTAAACGGCGGCTCGCCGATATTCCTTCCGTCGAAATAGCGGGAATAGTTTTCGATGCCCTTGCAGAAACCTATCTCGTTTATCATCTCTATATCGTAAGCGGTGCGCTGCTGCAGCCGCTGCGCCTCGAGCAGCTTGCCCTGTTCTTTGAAAACGCGCACTTCGTCCTCAAGGTCATGCTCAATGTGCGTGAGCGCGGCTTTTGCCTTTTCCTGCGCCACCACGTAATGGCTGGCGGGAAAAATGACGGTGTGTTTGAGTTCGGAAACGACCTTGCCCGAAACGAATTCCGCCTCGCATATGCGCTCCACCGTATCGCCGAAAAACTCCACCCGCACGACGATTTCGGTATTCGACGACGGAAAGATGTCTATCGTATCCCCCCGCACGCGGAAGGATGAACGGGAAAAATCGACGTCCTTTCTGGTATACTGTATGGCGATAAGACGGCGCATGAGCTCCGCAGGCTCTATCTCGTCGCCCACGCGGACGGAAACCGCCAGGCGAAAAAATTCCTCGGGCGCGCCGAGGCCGTAGATGCAGGAAACCGAAGCCACGACGATGCAGTCGCTCCGCTCCGCCAGCGAACAGGTGGCGGAATTACGCAGCTTGTCTATCTCGTCGTTGACCGCGAGGTCCTTTTCGATATAGGTATCCGTGGAGGGAATATACGATTCCGGCTGATAGTAATCGTAATAGGAGACGAAATACTCCACCCTGTTTTCGGGAAAAAACTCGCGGAACTCGTTGCAGAGCTGCGCCGCGAGCGTCTTGTTGTGCGCGATAACCAGCGTAGGGCGGTTGACGTTTTTGATGACGTTCGCCATCGTAAAGGTCTTGCCGCTGCCCGTAACGCCCAAAAGCACCTGCGTGTCCAGACCGTCCAAAATTCCTTCCGTCAGTTTTTCTATGGCCTGCGGCTGATCTCCCGTCGGCCGGTATTCGGAGTGTAATATAAATTTTCTCTCTTCCATAATTTCAACGTTATTTTACCACCGAAGGGCGCACAATGTCAAACAAATGTTTGCACAATATTTTTCGTTTCATGTAAAAATCGCTTTTAAAAGCAGTCCTATGGCGAAACTCACCAGACCGCCTATGACCGCGAGCGTAACCTTGAAGCCGACGTTGCGTTTGACTATGGTCTTCTGCCTTTTGTAGCCCTGCCCCTTTTCGTGCAGCGTTATGCAGTAGACCTTTTCGCCCTTTCTGTCCGACCTGATGAGATCGAAATAGTCGTCGTATTCCAACGCTTCGAGTATTTTTTCCAGACCGTCGTAAGAAACCTCGCCGCGCACGTTCGCCATGGACAAAATATCGTCCGGACTGAGCAGAGCGCTGGTCTTTTCTTTGCAAGCGGAATATACGGCGAACATGATTTTGTCTTCGTTTTTCGTTAGCATCCCGACACCTCAAAAAAGCATGAAAACCACGGCGGCGACAGCCACGGCCAGCGCGCTGCCGAGAAACGCGCCCAAAAAGCCGTAGGCAAAATAGGCGCGCCGTGTCTTTACGGTCTCTTCCCGCTGCTCTTCCTTGCTTTCGTACAAAAATCTGCCCTTCGGCAGGGTGCAAAGGCAGAATTCCGTTTCGTCCTCATACTTGACGCGGATAAATTCGCGTTCCTGCAGAACTTTCAGGCTCTCCCGCAGGGCGTCCTCGTCCATGCCGAGCTTTTTCGGCATCCGCATGAGTATATCGCCCACGGAGAGTATTTTGTACGAGCCGCCCTCGCAATAGGAGTTGAGCACGTTGAGAAGTTCTCCCGTTCGTTTATCTATCATTTTTTCAACCTTTTTTAGTATTTTGTGTTTTCTTCGGCGAATTATTTACTATTTTAGCACAACGGCGGCGAAATGTAAAGAAATCGCGCAAAAAAGCGTGAAGCCGAGCGCGCCTGCGGCCGCCGTCGCGCCGTCGGCGTTTATAAGAGGACGCCCGCGTTTTCCGCAATAAAAAAACGGCGGCAAAACGCCGCCGTTTCGGTTACGACAATATGGAAATGGCCGCAAGACCGAGCAGATAGCAGATCAAAAAAGT
>UQZE01000059.1 GCA_900545325.1 uncultured Eubacteriales bacterium | reverse complement strand
AGCGCCTCCCTCATGCGTTCCGCTATTTCGGGATCGTATTTTTCCCCGTTCAGACAATGGGAAAGTTTCCAGTCGAGCAGACTCGTGTATTTCCCGATGAGATCCCCTTCGCCCGCCACGATCATGTCGAGCGGCGCATTTTTCAAAATATTCGTATCGACGAGAACTTCCCGCGGCACGGTGGTCGGCCATGTCACTTTTCGCCCCTTGTCGTACAGAGCGCTGACGCCCGAAACATATCCGTCCATAGACGGTGCCGTCGCCAAAATCCCATACGGCTTTTCTGTTTTGAAGGATATATATTTACATATATCGTTTATCACGCCCGAACCTATGCCTAAAATATACGCATGTTCCGTCGCCGCCGCGGAAAGCCCTCCTAATTTTTCCGTTTCGGGCAAGAGATGCCTCTCGGCAAAGCAATATTTTTCCGCTTTCTTTCCGTATTCCGACAGTCTGCGGAGTATTTCGTCCGCAAAAGGTTCGGTATTGACGTCGCACACGGCAAGAATATCGTTTTCCATGAGCTCTGCGGCGTAATCTTTAAAATCTTTTTCCGTTTTTCTGTAAATTTTCATTTCATCACCTCATATCTATTATAAACTTTCGCTATAAAAAGGTCAATACAGATAAAAATTTAGAAGAATAATATAAAAACAATATAAAACTTGACTTAAAATGAGCAAATTGATATAATAAAATAAAAAGGTTACGCAAAATGCTATTATTAGAACGGATACAAATCATCACGGATTACCTGAAAGAACATAACTATGCGACGGTGAAACAGATTGCAAAAGACGTTCATATGAGCGAAACCACGGTAAGGCGCGATCTGAATTATCTTGAAAATCAAAACGTAGTCAAGCGGAATTACGGCGGCGCGATGCTCGTATCGCACCTGCATCAGACCGTTCCTTTCGATCTCCGCGTGCATGAAAACGAACGGGAAAAAGAAATCATAGCGCAGAAAGCGGTATCCTTGATCAACGCGGGGGACACCGTGTATCTCGACGAGTCCTCCACTACCTGTTCTTTGATAGATTATCTCGATCCGAAATCGAATATAACCGTAGTTACGTCGAGCTTGATCGCCACGATATTTCTGAGCCGTAAAAATATCTGCACCTATTGCACGGGGGGACTGTATAATCAGGTAACTTCATCATTTCAGAACCGTTATACAGAAGAATTTTTTTCCAGATTCAACGCGAATATCGCCTTTTTTTCCGCAACCTGCGTTTCGGAAAACGGACGCATAACCAACAGCCAGGAGAACAACGTATATATCAAACAGGCTATTTTGGCAAACGCGGAAAAAACGGTCTTTTTATGCGACCATACGAAATTCGACAAGACCAGCCTGGCCACGGTCTGCACGCTTTCCGACGTAGATTATGCGGTATCCGACGTTCCGTGGCCGGAACATCTGAAACGTTTGATAAAAATTCCTTTATGATACCAAAAAGCGCAGACCGTTCGGCCCGCGCTTTTTATTTTAACCGATAATACCGAGTTCGCGGCTGACTTCCGCAATGATCTTCCGCACGTCGCCGTAACCGGCTTTCTCACAGTCGTTCAGCATCGCCGTCCAGTCGGATTCCAAATTCTTGTCGCCCAGAATGACGGGGTTCATATAACTGTTCGAAATATCCTCTATTTCCGCGAGTTTTGTGGCGATCGTACTCGGGAATGAAGTTACGTTGAGCAGTTTTGACGTTTTCAGTATCTTAGCGTATTCGAGCGCAGGTCTGACGAGCTCTTCATAAGCGGGATAAAGCGCGCCGATATCCGTGCCTACCACGATATCGCCCGAACGCTCGTATTCGTCCCAGTCGACGGAATAGCCGAACAGTGAACCTATCTTATGCAGTCCGCTCAGGGAAGTTTCCCCGTCTGCTTCCGTAACTTCCGCAAAATAGGATACGCGCTCGCTCTCGCGCTGTTCTGTATCGATCACGATTTTTCCGTCGACAATGTTATAATGCACGCCTTTCACGCCGTAAAGCCTCGTCATAGAGCCTTCGGGACTGACCATATATTCAAGGAAATCGAGAATGTTATAGGCCTTTTCCGTGTTTTCAAAATCTTTCGGGATTGCATAACCGCCGTAGTAGCCGCCCCAGTTGGAAAATCCCTGCGAATCCTTTACGCCGAGCACGCATTTCGTCCTCGCTGAAACGTTGCCCGTGCCTTTGAGCGGCGGACCGACGATGACTTCGGCTTTCGGATTGGCCTCCATCAGTTTGCCTACCACCCATTCCATATGCGCTTCGCCGTTGGTCATGATACAGCCTACTTTTCCCGAATACCAGTGTTCCCTGTCCTGAAAGGCCTTGTTCTCGTTGAAAGTCGGCTGGATCCAGCCTTTTTCATACATCGCGTGCATCCATTCCAAATAGGGTTTTATTTTTTCGTTCGTATACATATAGCTGACGCTGCCCTTTTCGTCTATATCCCAGTCGGGCGTAACGTCGAAAGCGCCGTAAAGCGAGTTTGTATAAAAAGCGTCGGTATTCGGCGAAATACCCCAGGTCTGCTGGTTGCCGAATTTATTTTTTGCGGTAAATCCTTCCATTACTTGTTCGAATTCGTCGAGCGTCACGGGCGCTTTCGCGTTGCCGTTTTCGTCGACGAAACCTATTTCTTTCAGCCAGTCCGCGCGGTAATAGATCGCCCATGCGGTGGCGGTGTTGACGTTCGGAACGAAATAGTGGCCGCCGTCGTAATAAGAAATATTTTTATACTGATCGGAATAGATCAGTTTCGTCAGATATGGATATCTGTCCTCGTTGCCGAGCATGAGTTCGTCGAGATTCCAGATGAGGTCCTGTTCGGGACTCGCCCAGTTGATAAAACTCTGCGAGGAGTTATCCACCCAAATGATATCGGGAAAGTCAAGTTCGTTCATTTTGGGGTTGAGCTTTTCCAAATAGTTCGCGGTAGAAGCGCCCTGAAAACTAATATCGAAGCCCGTCGCCTCCTCTATTGCTTCCCACACGGCGTCCTTTTTAACCGAATCGTATTCGTTGCCCGTATAGGTGAATATCAAAAGTTCGGTATCCGAACGCGTGCCGTGCCGCCCGCACGCCGCAGTTGAAAAAAGCATGGCGCAGCAAGACAGAATCGCTACGATCTTGCAAAAACTTTTTTTCATTTTTCTCCTCCTTTCAATAAATCAAAATATAAATCCGCAAACGCTTCCGCCTTTTCGCAGACGGCGTATCTGACGGGATGCGCTTTGTTCAGATCGTAATGGCACATGACGGAAAGATTGACCGTCATGCCGCGCGTTACCTCGCCCAAAGATTCGACTTTTACAAGCGTCTCGCGCGTTTTGAAATATTCTTTATGCGCCGCATAATATGCGGTGATCACGTCGTGCAGGATAACGAGATGCCCCGCTTCTTTCGATTTGTACCACAACCTTGAAAGCTCTGCGAGATAACGGCTGTATCCGTCGTAATCAAGCGAAAAAAGCGCCGCCTGCTGTTCTGGCGAGATCTGCGTCCTGCTGGTCAGTTCGTGTCCGAAACACACGAGCGGCAGGTCGGCCTCATAGACGATCTTCGCAGCCTCCACGTCGCAAAGAATGTTCCATTCGCTGTACTGGTTGACGTAATCGCCCCCCATCAGCAATATCTGCCCCACGCCGCGCATCGCCTTTGCGTTCTTCATGACGGCGCGAGCCATGTTCGTCAGCGGCCCGATGGCGATAATCGTCAGATCTCCGCCGTATTTTTCCGCACATTCCACAAGAAAATCCACCGCATCGTCCTTTCCTCCGTCGGGCGCGTATTCACTGCGCAGAATATCTTCCGTAAACTGGCAGGGAATTTCTTCTTCGTCGGCGGAGCCCTGCAGCGTATCGCCCCAACCGGCGTATACCGGCACGCTTTGCCTGCCGTATAGTTTCAAAAGTTTTTTCGCGATCCTCGCGCGGAATTCGGTATTTTTGAAAACCGTCGTAACGCCGATGATTTCGTAACCGAGTTTCAAAGCGAGGTCGAGCGCGAGAGCGTCGTCGATATCGTCGCCTATGTCTGTGTCAAAAATTATCTTCATAACCGATCACCCCTTGACTGATCCCATGATGACGCCTTTCGTGAAATATTTCTGCACGAAAGGATAAACGCACATGATCGGCACCATCGCTATGACAACCGTGGCCATCTTGATGGATTCCGAAAGATTGAGCATGCCCGCGTCCGCTCCCGTACCCGAGGTTGTGGACGCCGTAACCAACATATCCCGCAGAACGTTCTGAATGAGCAGTTTCTGCGGCGAATCGATGTATAACAGCCCCGTCATGTAGTCGTTCCATTTGCCGACCGAAATCCAAAGCGCTATCGTCGCCATAATGGATTTCGACAAAGGCAGATACACCCTGAAAAACACCTGAAATTCGTTTGCTCCGTCTATCTTGGCCGCTTCTTCCAGTTCGACGGGAATTCCCTGGTAAAAGTTTTTTACGATAAAGATGTTGAACGCACCCAGCGCGCCGATCACGATATATACGAGATAGCTGTCGCCCAGTCCCAGATTCTTGATCAGCAGATAGAAGGGAATCAGTCCGCCCGAAAAGAGCATGGTGATGAGCACATATACGAGCAGAAAACCCCTGCCCCGCATGTGTTTTTTGGATAGCGGGTAGGCGCCCAGCATGGTCATGCACACCGCGAAGGCCGTGCCGATCAGCACCGTGCCGATCGTGTTGAGAAAAGCTCTGAGAATGTTCGGATTGCCTAAAACGTGTTTATACGCTCCTATTCCGAAAACATTGACCGATACGTCGTTGACGATGGCTTTCTGTTGAAAAGACACCACCAATACGTAGATGAACGGCGCGAGCATGATCAGCGTAAACAGCGTAAACAAAACGTAATTGATTATATTGAAAACGCGCTGTTCCGCATTTTTTCCGAATATGTCGAGCGCCCATTTTTTTAAGGAACGCCTCTGTTTTACGCTGTTTTTCACCATATTCCCTCGCCTCCGATCAGTTTGATGACTTTATTCGCTATAAGTACGAGTATGCACCCGATCGCAGAATTGAACAGGCCGACGGCAGTCGCCTTTGCATATTCGCTCGATTCCGATATACCGATGCGGAAGATATACGTTTCCAGCACGTCGCCCATTTTATAGACGGCGGTGTTATATGTATTGTATATTTGGTCAAACCCCGCGTACATCACGTTGCTCAGCGATAAAATAATATTTATTTCTATCGCGGGTACCAGCCCGGGCAAGGTAATGAACCACATCTTTTTCCAGCGGCTCGCGCCGTCGAGCGAGGCGGCTTCGTAAAGCTGGGGATCGATATTCATGAGCGCGGCGAGGTAGATGATCGTTCCCCATCCGCAGCCTTTATAAATATCCGAAAGGATAATAAACGTCAGATACAGCCTGTTGTTGGAAAAGAAATATATTTCCTTGCCGAACAGGGCGGAGAATACGTTCTGTATAGGAGATCCCGCGCTGAACATCTGCAGGAATATCCCGCCCAGCACAACCCAGGAAATAAAGTGAGGCAGATAAGATATTGCCTGCACGCCTTTCATGAATTTCGCGCTCGTCATTTCGTTCATGAATATGACGAGCAGAATGGGCACGGGAAAACCGAAGAGAATTTTCAGCAGGGAAATACGCACGGTATTCACCAGTTTATCGGTAAACATCGACGTTTTGAACAGTTCCGCAAAATTTTTGAACAGGAACACGCCGCCGTCTTCCCCCGCGGCCCAGTGACTCCCCCAAATCCCAAGCCGCGGGTTCCAATCCTTAAATGCGAGTTGCAGCCCGAACATCGGCACGTAATTGAAAATGAACAGATATACGACGAGAGGCAGGACCATCACGTAAAGCGGCCAGGCCGTCTTTATGTAATCTTTGAAACTTTTTTTCCTTATCGTCGTTCGTTCGTCAGTCTTAGTCTTCACCTTTTACTCCTAATTATCGCAAATGCACATAATGCCGCAACAAGCGAAAGCAATATTCCTTCTCCCTGCGCGCTTCCCGCACAGCCGGAAACGATTTTCAACGTAACGGGCGCAGACATCAGAACGCCGTTCATTTCCGAATGTGCGGCTTCGCCGACGCGATACACCAGCGAAACCGTAATCTCCGCTCCGCCCGATACATAATAAGCGTCTCCTTTACTTATCAATTCCGCGTCGCCGCCGATTTTTACGGCGTCGCAAAGCACTTCTTCCCTGCCGCCGGAATTATCGACTGCGTCTGCCTTAAATTTTATGGCGTGACGCGCTTTTTTGCTGATTTTTTTCGTTTTTGCCTCAAGGGCGAGCATCTGGCCGTTCAGCAAGGTCAGATCGTCCGTCGTAATCGCGTCAACCGAATAAAAATCTTCATACAAGTCGCCCGAATTATATGTCCATGAGGAAACCAAAACGCCCCTGTCGCTTAGTTGTTTGCATACGTTTTTACTCAATTCGCTTTTCGAAGGCGAGTAAACCGCATTATACGGATTACAAAGGCGCATTGCCTCAATCGGGATTTCGTAAAAACGATTGGAAAGCATGGCTGCGGAATACTCAGGCATAACTTTGCGGATATAGGCAATCTGATCGCCGAAAAACGAAATAAAATTGCATCGATCCTCAAATTTAAATTTTTCTATCGTCCGTTTTACTTCGTCCACAAGGGCAAAACCTTTATCGCCGCTCGTTTTTATTTCGATATAAAAAGCGTTGTCGTCGTATTCGAGCGCTTGAAAGAAATCGTCCAAAAGGGGTATTTTTTCCGCATTCGGATCCAGCGCGGACGAGGAATATCCCCCCTTATCGTAAATTTCAATACGATCTAACCCGCCTGTATAATTCATTTCCCCGATCAAACCGTTCGCATCGGTCGTCCGAGAGATATCCTCGTCGTGCATGACCACCACTTTGCCGTCTTTACTCAAATGCACGTCGATTTCGATAACGTCCGCGCCGCACTCCCGGACGGCTTGCACCGCCGACTGTACGCTGTTTTCAGGCAGATAATTTCCGTCCGATTTTTCAACGCCGGTATTTCCCCTGTGCGACACGATCAGCGGCTTGCGCCGCAGATCGTTCCACCGGGAAAGCGCATTTGCAGCGGCCGCAAATTCTTCGGTCAGGATACCCGCGCAGCCGACTGAAACGGCATAAAGCGCGTCTTCCTCCGTATCGGCCGCTAGCCATACGTCAATGAGCAGTTTTTTTAATTGAAAAACGATATCGGCGTCGGCCTGCGCTCTCGTGAGCACTACGGTTTTTGCCATGCTGATATTGCCGAGATTTCTTATTTCCGCAACGTCGGACAACGTTTCCCCCCGTAAATCGAGCGCGCCGCTCGCCGCCGTAAGAACGGCGCGAGCAGCTTTCAGCCTTTGTCCGTTTTCCGAAAAAAGCGTTACGTCGTCATCCCCGTTCAATTCGTTGAGAACCGCTTCCGCCGAAGTTTCGTCGCGCAAGCGCAAAACCGCAGATTTGCCGTTCTTGTTTATTTCGGTTTTAAGAAAGGATAAAGACGCTATCTTTTCGCCGCCCGAACCGACTGCGTCGCCCGCCCCGTTTATATCGAGAAATAAAGCCGAAACGCCGCCGTCCGATAAAACCGCTTCATAGTCGCGTAAATCTTTTATTTCCGCTATAATCGCTATGCCCGCCCCCGAATAAGGTTCGGCCTGCGCTTCTGCTTTCGCACCAACGCTTTGAATAGCGAAGATCATTACGAAAAGCACAAGCGCCAACGCACATTTTTTCATTTAATTCCAGACCTCAACGCTTTTCCGCTTTTCTCTTCAAAACGACGGCAGCGCCTGCGGCCGCGAGGAAAACGAACGCGCTCGAAATGCTGAACGCACCGCCGCAGCCTCCGCAGCCCGATTTCGTTTCCAGCTTGTTTATGAGGTTTTTCGCCTTTGTAACGGCGTCGTTGATCCCCTTGTTGTTCGTCGCCGCGTCTATTTCGGCATGGGCGTCGCTGACGTAATCTTCTATCTTCTGTTTATTTTCCTTGCTGTATTTATTCTTTTTCAGCATCTCGTCCGCATAGGCGCGGATCTCGTCCTTTTTGGTCTGTTTCGCCGCCTGGAAACTCGCCTCCGCTTCGGCGAGCGTTTCCACGGCCTCGGCTTCTTCAAGATATTTCCGATAAAGCGCTTCTACGTCCGCAACCGTGGACTTTCTGTCAATTTCGTTTTCTGCGGCTTTCATGAACTCTTCGGGAATAGCCTGCAGAAGCGACCAGTTTGTCGCGGAATAATCTGCCTCTTTCAGGCCTGAAACAAAGGTGTCGAGCGCGGCCTTTTTCTCCGACAGCGCAGCGACGACTTCTTCGGAAAGGTCGTCGTTCTGGTCATCGTATTTTTCTTGGTTGAATCCCGTCGAATCCACCGTAATTACGGTCGAGAACGGCGTTTGGATATTGACCGTCTGACTCATATGGTCGGTGTTGAACTCATAGTAAATGATGTCGCCCGCCTTTGCGTAAAACGTACCGCCGAAAGCTTCGTCAGAGGCGGGATTATTCGCCGAGTATACGGCCTTGCTTTCGCCGTTTCTGCAAATATATACGGTGAGATTGGTATTCACCGTCCAGCCGACCGCGCCGCCGTCCTCCATGCGCGTGCAGACGATATCCATTCTGCAGTCGGCGAGCGCTTTGAATACCGCGATAACGCTGTTCTGCTTGGTCGCCACCCACTGCCAGTTGTGCGCAACTACGTCGTTTTCTCCGAGTTCGCTGCTGTACAGCCTGTCGGACGAGGAATCGGTCTTATATGCGTCGAAATCTTTGATTTCTCCCAAAACTTTTCCGTATTTTATACCGTATTCGAAAATACCGAATTGTTTAGTCAAGCCGTAATCGGCTTCGTATGTGTCGGGCACCATGTCGAGGAATGTCGCCGACGTTCTGATCGCGCGCACTTCACTGAGTTTTTTAATAAACTCGTCGTATTTTTCCGCAACTTTCTCTTCGTCGGCGCACGCCTTCACCGCGGTTTCGAATTCCTTTTTCATCGCCGTGACCGAAGCGTAATTTTCCGCCGTAAAGTCCTCTTCTTTCGCAAGGGCGAGCTTCGCGTCGAACGCCGCGATGGCGTCGTTTATGCAGGCTTTGAGTTCGCCCTCTATCGTCAGCACCGCCTTTATTTTTTCCAGCGTGTTTTCGTATTCCGCTTTCAGCAGAGCGCCCGTCTTATCGCCCGCCGCCGCGATAAAACCGGAAATATAGTCTTCGATCTTTTTCCAGTTTTCCGCGCTGTATGCGCTTTCCTCAAGGGTATCGGCATATTTCTGCAATTCGGCCTGATATTCTTCTGCCGTGAGATATTCGCCGCCCTGTTCGACTTTGCTAATGACCGCGCTGAGGTTATGGATATTTTGAATGTTGCGCGTGCCCGTTACACCGTCGTTTACGCTCCAAACGTAATAAAGCGTATCGCCGCTTTTCACTTCTCCGCCGTAGGCAAGGCTGTCGTTGCCGTCCACGGCGGTTTCCTTGACCGATTCGGCCGCCGCCTCGCCGCTCTTTTTATACACGCTTATCTTTGTATCGGCCACCCAGCCGCCGACTTCGCCCTCCGACATGGAAACGGAAACCGCCGCGTCGCATTTGAACTCAAATACCACGATTATATCGTTCTTGCAGTTGGTATCCCATCTCCAGTTTTCGCACGCGACTTCCGCGTCATTGCTGTAAGTCAGCTTTTTGTCGGCATGGGTATCGAAATCCACAGGCGCGGATACTTTTCCCGTTTTCACCCCGTAGTCGGCGAGTACGCCTTCTTTCAGTCCGAATTCTGCGTCGTGCGTATCGTTCTGCAGATCGCCGAATTTCACCGTCTGACTTTTTGTTTCCGCAGGTTCGGACGGTTCTTCCGCCGCAAAGGCGCGCGTCGCATACGCGCCCGCCGATAAAAGCAGTGCGGCCGAAAGTACGATAGTTAATAATTTTCTCATGTTTTTACCCCTTTTTATTTATTTACGGCTATGCCGCAGATTTCATCAGCAAATCGAGGCTGCCCGAACCGCCCGCAAGTTCCTGGAACTTATACGCCTTGCTCTTCGGGCCTCCGTTCGGCGCGTTGGCCGAACCGTCCTGCAACGGATAAACGCGGGTATGATCGGGATCGTAAAATAGGCCGAATCGGGAATAAGTTCCCTCTCCTTCCCAGCTATTCTGCAGTCCCACGTCGAATAATTTATAATAATGTACCATCGTAACGTACGGCATCCGCTCTTCGATCGCCTCGAACATCTCTTCCAGATATAGCGTTGCCGACGCTTCGTCGCTCTTCACGTCGTTAAATCCCACTTCCGAAAAAATGACTTCCTTATGCTTGCCCTCGTTATCCAAAATTATCTGGTAATATTCGTTATTTACTTCTACAAAATAATCGGCGTTGAACTTGCCCCACACATAAGGATGCCAGCAGGCTACTTCAAAGTAGTCGTCCGCGTCGGCAGAGGCGCTTTCACTCGTTTCCTTTCCGTAAAAATAGCCGAATTCGCCGCTCGCGATATTATCGTAAAGTTTTTGCAGAAAGCTCCCCGTCGTGCCCTTGCCCAGTCCCGCCGGCTCCGTCAATCCGCCCATTATGCTCTTTGCGGACGGATTTGCGTCATGGATCGCGCGGGTGGCGTAATAAAACATATCGGTCGCGATATCCGCCATCTGCTGCTGGTCATATACGTCCTGCCCCTCGGCGTTCTTCATAAAATCGCCGTTATTCACTTCATTGTCTATTTCCCAGTATTTCACTTCGGGAAATTCGCTTGCCAGCGTATACCAGCTCGTATAATAATCGTCCAGCCAGGCAACGTAGTCGGCATTGCCGATATCGCGTTCATAGGGTTTACCCGTAGAGTTGGTACCGCCGTTGAAATTGTGGTGGTTCATGCCGATATTGACCATTCCCGCTTCCGAGCAGAGCCTCAACAGTTCGTGCATCTTTTCGCACTCGTCCTCTTTCAGCGTTTCCTTGTCGGTCATGAGATTCGTGAAGTGCATCCACTGCCGCACGGACTTCACGCCGAGATTTTTCATGATCTCGACCTCCGCCGCCATATCGTATTCGCCGTCGTAATCCCTTTCTTCGAGAAGATAGCACATACCGTACAATCCGCTCCTGTCGAACTCGGCGTTATTCGGCGCAGGCGTTTTATTACACCCTGCGGCGGCAATACACATCACGGCCGCCAACAAAACGGCGGTGTGTTTTAATATCTTCATGATCTGCCTCCTTTCGCCAGCAGTTCAATATCCCCAGAACCGCCTGCAAGTTCCTGAAATTTATAAGCTTTGTTCTTTGCCGCGCCGTTGGGCGCGTTTTCTCCGCCGCTTTCAGGCGTGCGGTGCGTGGTTTCGTCGAGTTTGACGTATATTCTGTCGGGATCGGGATCATAGAACAACCCGTAACGGATATAATCTCCGTTGCCGCCCCATGCGTCCTTTCTGCCGTCGTCGAACATCTTGAAATAGTTCACCGTTTCCACATAGGGCATTTTTTCCTCTACGGCGCGGTACATCTCTTCGAGTTCCCGCGCACAACGTACTTCGCCCCTCCCAAGATCGTTAAAGCCGATTTCCGTGAGATAAACCTTTTTGTGTTTGCCTTCGTTTTTCAGCAGTATATCGTAAATCAGATTATTTTTCGCAACGAAGTCCTCCGCATCGAATTCGTCCCAGTAATACGGGTGCCAACAGGCTATTTCAAAATAATCGTCCGCGTCGGTGGAGGCGTTCAATTTATCTTCTTCGTAATAAAAGTAGCCGAATTCGCCGCTCGCGATATTATCGTAAAGCGTCTGGTAAAATTCCAGCAGGTTGCCTTTGCCCAGCCCCTGCGGTTCGGTCATACTGCCCATGATCGTCGTCGCGGACGGGTTGGCGTCGTGAATTGCGCGGGAAGCGTAGTAAAACATATCTGCGGCGATATCCGCCATTTCCCGTACGGTATAATCCCTCTCGCCGTAAATCCCGTGCATGAAATCGGGGTTATTCACCTCGTTGTCTATCTCCCAGTATTTCACTTCGGGAAATTCGCTTGCCAGCGTATGC
>UQZE01000058.1 GCA_900545325.1 uncultured Eubacteriales bacterium | reverse complement strand
GATCTGAGGTGCATAATGCTGGAAAACGAACGTTTTGTTTCGGCGGGAGAAGAATACTGCGATTTTGACCGCCGCGTGCCCGCGCCCTATATGCGGGGCACGTTCCTGCTTGAAAAAGAGGCGGAAAACGCCTTTATCACGATAACGGCTTTGGGTTTTTACGACCTTTACGTCAACGGCGCGCGTATCACGAAAGGCATTCTCGCGCCGTATATCAGCAATCCCGATCAGATCGTCGTATACGACAGATACGACGTGAAACGGTATCTGCGCCGCGGCAGAAACGCCGTGGGGCTCATTCTCGGCAACGGCTTTTCAAACGGTTTCGGCGGTTTCGTATGGGAATTCGACAAAGCGCCGTTCCGCGCCGCGCCGAAGACCGCGTTCGCCGTGGAGGTGAACGGGGAAAAGATTTTTTCAACGGAAAACGAGATCAAAACCGCGCCGTCGCCCATTCTCTTCGACGAACTTCGCCAGGGGGAGGTATACGACGCGCGTCTGGAAATAAAGGGGTGGGCGCTCCCCGGTTTCGACGACACCGAATGGCGGGCCGCCGTGGGCCGTGCGCGTCGTTCCGCTCGAAGACGGGTATTTGTACGACTTCGGCGTGAATACCGCGGGCGTGCCCGTGCTGAAAACGGACGGCAAGGCGGGGCAGAAGATCACGCTCGTGTGCGGCGAATGGTTCAAAAACGGCGATCTGGAGCTGGACAACATACGCTTTGCCGCGCAAAAACAATTCAAAAGGGAAGCGCAGACCGTGGAATACATCTGCAAAGGCGAGGCCGGCGAGGGATTTTCGCCCTGTTTCAGCTATTACGGCGGGCGCTACGTCAAGGTAACGGGAATAACGCCCGAACAGGCGGTAACGGGCCTTGTGGAATTTTCCGAGCAGAGCTCCGCGATCAGGAAAATAGGTTCTTTCACGTGTTCGGACGAATACGCGAACAAAACGTTTGAAAACACGGTGAGGAGCGATTTTTCCAATTTCTTTTATTTCCCCACCGACTGCCCGCACCGCGAAAAGAACGGCTGGACGGGGGATATCAGCCTTTCTTCGGAACAGTTTTCCCTGCTGTTCGACTGCGGGAAATCGCTGGCCGCGTGGCTCGTCTGCCTGCGCGCCGCACAGAAGGAAAACGGCGCGGTGCCCTGCATCGTTCCCACGGGCGGCTGGGGGTACGGCTGGGGGAGCGGCCCCTCGTGGGACGGCGCGCTCACGGTGCTGCCGTATAACCTTTACCGCTATACGGGCGACGTTTCCTTTTTGCGGGACAACGCCGACGCCATCTGGAAATATCTCGGATTTCTCAAATCGATCCGCAAGGCCGACAACACGGTGGAATACGGGCTGGGCGACTGGTGCCAGATCGGCGCCATCAGGGACAGCGACTACTGGACGCCCGTCGCGGTGACGGACACGCTGAGCGCGCTCGACATCTGCGCGAAAGCGGAAAAGATATTCGGTATTTTGGGCCTGGCCGACCGCGCGAAAGAGGCCGCCGCCATGCGGGAGGAATTCCGCGCGGCGATACGCGATAACTTTGTGGAATGGCGATACGGGGACGTGCCCTTCTGCCGTCCGTATTGTCTTACGCAGACAGCGCAGGCAATGTTCATCCGTTACGGCATATATACGCGGGAAGAACTGCCGCACGCCGTTCTTCGGCTGAAAGAGATCGTCGGCGGGGCGGATAACCGCATGCAGACGGGCGTTTTCGGCGTGCAGTCGCTTTTGCGCGTGCTGTGCGAACACGGCATGTGCGACCTCGCCTACGATATCGCCATGGATCCCGAAAAGCCCTCGTTCGGCGCGCTCGTCGCGCACGGGGCGACTTCGCTTTGGGAATTTATCCATACGTTTGCAAGCGGCGCGGGCGACGACGTTTCCGTGGGGCGGATAAAGTCCATGAACCACCATTTCTGGGGCGATATTGCGGCGTGGTACATAACGTATCTCGCGGGCATGCGCATAAACGAAGATCTTACCGACGCGGACAGGATCGATATTTCCCCGTATTTCGTTTCCGCGCTGTCTTACGTTTCCGCCTCGCGGGAAATGCGGTCGGGAGAGGCGTCTGCCGGGTGGCAGCGTATTTCCGAAAACGAAATCAGGCTTTTCGTCTGTCTTCCGCGCGGCGCGCACGGGGAACTGAAGCTGCACGACGGCTGGCGGGCCGCAAGCGGGGAAAGCCTGCGCCTGTCGGAGGGCGGCAATAAATTTTTACTTAAAAGAGGTTGACATGAACGATCGTAAATTTATAGTGATGTCTGCGGACGCGCTGGTAACGGAAGATCTGGAACTTTTGAAAACGCAGCCGAATTACAAAAGATACGTGGAGGGCGGCGCGCGCATGGAAAGCATGCTTTCGGTATACCCTTCGGTTACGTATCCCGCGCATACCTCCATGGCGACGGGCTGTCTGCCGGGAAAGACGGGGATTTTGAGCAACTGCGAAAAACTCGATCCGTCGGCGGACGCGCTGCCCTGGGTGCTCGACCATAAATTCGTGAAGGTGCCCGACATCTTCACCGCGGCCAAGCGCGCGGGCAGGAGCACGGCGGCGGTTTTCTGGCCGGTAACGGGCAATCACCCCGACATTGATTATCTTATCAACGAATGGCCGGGCTGCGCGGAGGACGTGCCCATAGAGCGGGCGCTGGCCTCGCAGGGGACTTCGCCGGAGGTGATGGATATCGTCAGAAAATACGCGCGGGAAATGCCGCGCACGGGGATACATCCCGACTGCGATTACTTTATCGCGGACTGCGCCGCGGAGATCATACGGCGGCATCAGCCCGACCTGATGATGATTCACCCCGCCAACGTGGACGGCGCGCGGCACGGGTACGGCGTGTTCGCAAAGGAAGTGGAGGACGCCGTGCGGGACACCGACGACATGATCGGCATCGTCTGCCGCGCGGCGGAAGCCGCGGGGCTGAAGGATAAATTCAACTTTATCCTCGTGAGCGATCACGGGCAGATGGATATGAAACGCGTGGTCAACACGAACACCCTTTTCGCGGATCTCGGCTGGATAGAAACGGACGATAAGGGCAGGGTGAAGAGCTGGAGGGCGAAGACCATTTCTTCGGCGTTCAGTTCCTACGTATTTCTGAAAGACCCTTCGGACGAAAAATTCAGGCAGGAGGTCGCGCGCACGCTCGCGGGTATCGTGAAGGACGGCCTGTACGGGTTCGGTGCGGTGCTCGACGAGAAAGAGGCGCGCGAGCGTTACGGCCTGTACGGGGATTTTTCCTTTGTTATCGAAACGGACGACTTCACGGGGTTCGGCGACGACGTGTCGCACCCCACGCTGGCGCGCTGCCGCGACATGAGCGACTACCGCCAGGGCTGGGCTTCGCACGGATACATGCCCGAAAAGGGACCGCAGCCTGTGTTCTGCGCGAAAGGTCCGTCGTTCAGGAAGAACTTCCTCGGCGGCCGCGGCAGTATCTGCGATCTCGCGCCGACCCTCGCCGCCGCCATGGATATACCCTTCCCCGACTGCGACGGGCGGGCGCTTTGGGAGCTTTTGGCGAAATGACGGAAGAACTGATCTGCGTCGCGCGCATTCTCTTTGCCGTCGCGCTGGGGTTCTGTATCGGTTTCGAGCGGAAACTGCGCTTCAAGGAAGCGGGCGTAAGAACGCACACCGTCGTTTGCGCGGGCGCCGCCCTGATGATGGTCGTATCCAAATACGGTTTTGCGGATATACCCGAATACGACGCCTCCCGCGTGGCGGCGCAGATCGTTTCGGGCATAGGCTTTCTCGGCGCGGGCATGATCATTTACCGCAAGCAGGCGGTGCACGGGCTTACGACCGCGGCGGGCGTCTGGGCCACGGCGGGCGTGGGCATGGCCGCGGGCGGCGGGCTTTATATCGTCGCGCTCGGCTCCGCCGCCATACTGATCGCCGTGCAGTGCGTTCTGCATCTGAAATGCAGGCTTTTCACCGTAAAAAAGTACGTGCGCATCCGCGTGTGTTTCGAGGGCGAAAGCCATTGTTCCGAGATCACCGCGCTCTTCGGCGCGGAGCATTTCAGCAAACTCAGCGCGGAACGGCGCGACGGAGCGGTGCTCTGCACGGGTACGGTAACGACCGCGGAGAACGTTACCGAAGCCGAACTTGCAGATATCCTCGCGGCCAACGAGTTCATCCGCTCGATAGAACGCTGCGACGACGAATAATTTTCCGCATAAACGTTTACATTTTGCGGCGTATGTGTTAATATGAAAACATGATTTACCAAAATATAGAATTTTTTAACGTTGCTGAAATTCGGGACGGCGTTTTATACCGCTTTCCCGAAAGCGTATGCGGGGCGCTGAGCGTTCCCGAATACGACAGGGAAGGAAAATACCTCGGAGAATTCAAGGGGCATTTGGGTTCGGCGCGCTCTACTTACGGCGCGGAACTGAGATTTCTGGCGGAGGGACCCGTCGAACTCGAAATAGAAACAGAGTTCGCCGACCAGCTGACCGTGTATAACGGCGATTATCTGAACGTTCACGTACAGACGGCGGCGGGGAAAAACACATTCGTTTTTTCTGAAAATCCCGCCATGGAGGGAGTGAAAGCGCGCTCGTATTCCCGCTTTTCCAAAGACGTGTGGCGCATCGCCGTCAACGGCAACGGGAATATCCGCTTTATCGCGCTCAAAGGAAAGAATATCCGGCCGCCCGAGGCGGGACAGGAGCCCGCAAAGCGGATACTCGCGTACGGCTCATCCATTTCGCAGGGCGTAGGCACGCCCTTTCCCGTGCTTTGCTATCTCGGCGTGGCGGCTCAGCTCCTCGGCGCGGATATACTGAACAAAGCCGTTTCGGGCGGCTGTTTCTGCGAAAAGGAAATGATCGACTATCTGCTGAGCGAACGGGCGGACGCGCTGTACCTCGAACCGGGCACCAACATTGCGGACAGGCCGCAGGCGGTGATCGAAGAGCGCGTGGGTCGGCTGATAGACGCCGCGTGCCGTTCGGACAAGACGAGAACGGTGTACGTCATGACGCCCGTCAGGGGGCTGTCGGACGTGAGTTCGAGCGCCTCGGATTATGCCGAAAATTTCAGACGGTCGAAATCCGTCATCGAAGCGCACGCCGCGAAACATGCCAACGCGGTGCTTCTCGACGGGCATGAACTTCTGGACAAGGACTTTTATTTGAGCGCGGATATCCTGCATCCTTCCGAATTCGGACATGTGATGATGGGGATAAAACTCGCGGAAATGATAAAAAACAGGTGAAGATATGGACTTCGGAAAAAATTTTTACTGGGGCGCGGCTACGGCCGCCTATCAGATCGAGGGCGCGAAAGACGCGGACGGCAAGAGCGAATCCATCTGGGACGTTTTCTGCCGCAGACCGGGCGCCGTTCTGAACGGGGAAAACGGCGATACCGCCTGCGGGCATTACGACCGGCTGGAGGAAGATCTCGATCTTATGAAGGAATCGGGAATAAACGCTTATCGCTTCTCGCTCGCATGGACGAGAATCCTGCCCGACGGCACGGGGCGGATCAACGCGAAGGGCGCGGCGTTTTACGACAGGCTGATAGACGGTCTGCTGAAAAGGGGCATAACGCCTTTCGTAACGCTATATCATTGGGATTTGCCGCAGAGCCTGCAAGCGAAGGGCGGATTTTTGAACCGCGATATCGCCGCATGGTTCGGGGAATACGCCGAAGCCGCGGCAAAGCTCTGCGGCGGAAGAGTGAAAAATTTCACCACCATCAACGAACCGCAATGCGTGCTCGGCTGCGGTTACAGGCTGGGCACCCATGCGCCGGGGCTGAAGTATTCTTTAAAAGAACAGCTCCTCGCCCTGCATAACCTGCTCCTGGCGCACGGTACGGCGGCGCGCGTGCTCAAAACCGTGCCGCAGGCCGAAGTGGGCTACGTTTCCTGCGGTTACGTGTATTCGCCCGCCACGGAAAAAAAGGAGGACGAAGAAGCGGCGTTCGAGCGCACATTCTGCTTTGAAAAGGACAATCCGCTGGGCACGATCGCGACCTTTTCCGAACCGATCTTCACGGGGCGTTATCCCGACGGATACTATACCTATCCCGAAGAAATCCTGCCGAAAATCGGTGTCGGCGATATGGACGTCATATCCGCGCCCGTCGATTACGTCGCGCAGAACATATACGAGGGGAAGTTCGTCTATAGGGACGAAGACGGCGAGATTCAGGAAAAGCCTATGCCGACGGGCGCGCCTAAAACGCAGATGGGCTGGGATATCACGCCGGAAACGATGTACTGGGGGCCGAAGTTTTTGTACAGGAAGTACAAAAAGAAAGTTTACGTTACGGAAAACGGCATATCCTGCCCCGATTACGTCTTTTCCGACGGCAAGGTGCACGACGCCTACCGCACGGAATACATAAAGACCTATCTCGAAGCGCTCCGCCGCGCGGCGAACGACGGCGAAACGAAGGTCGCGGGATATTTTCACTGGTCGCTGTTCGACAATTTCGAATGGGCGGAGGGGTTCAAACAGCGTTTCGGGCTGGTGCACGTCGATTTCGAAACGCTGAAACGCACGCCGAAAGACAGTTTTTTCTATTATCGGCAGATCGTCCGCAGCAACGGCGAAAATATCTGAAAGGAGTTATACGGAATGAAATATTTTATCGAAACCGCGAGTTCGCTGGAAGTGATCAAGGGGACGGGCGCGTTTTTCCCGCTTAAAAAGGGCGTCATGCTGAAAAACGGGCGCTATTCCTTTCAAGTGGCGTACCGCGCGAGCGAAAACACGTGGAAATGCAGGTTGCGCGCGGAAAACGACCTCGGCGGCTGCGTAACGGTGCGCGAGGAGGCGCTCGCGCCGTGCACCATGCCCGTGGCCGGCACGGAATACCTCCTTTCGGAAGAACCGACCGTCTACCCCGATATCCTCAGAGAATACGGGGAAAACGGCATCTGCCTGCGCAAGGATATGTGGCAGGCGGCCTGGGTAACGGTTTCGGGGAATGATCTTCCCGCGGGCAGGCACACGCTCCGCTTTATTTTATCGGACAACTGCGGCGCGCAGGTGGCGGAAACCTCCTTCGAACTGGAAATTCTCGGCGCGGAACTGGAAAAGAGCGACCTCATCTATACGAACTGGTTTCATTACGACGGCCTTTCGCGGTTTTACGGGGCGGAGCCTTTCACCGCTGAGTATAACGCCGTTTTGCGAAATTACGTGAAAAACGCGGCGGAACACGGCATGAACATGCTTTACGTGCCGCTGTTCACGCCTCCGCTCGACACCGCGGTCGGCGGCGAACGCATGACCGCGCAGCTGCTCGATATAGAAAAAAGGGGAGATAAGTATATCTTTTCCTTTGAAAAGACGGCGGCGTTTTTAGCGCTCGCGCGGGAATGCGGCATAGAATATTTCGAAATGCCCCACCTCTTCACGCAATGGGGCGCGAAATTCACGCCGAAGATAGAAATCCTCGAAAACGGCGCGCGTAAAAAGGCGTTCGGCTGGCACGTCGCGGGCGATTCGCCCGAATACGCCGCATTTCTCGGACAGCTGCTGCCCGAACTGAAACGCTTCCTTCAAAGCGAGGGCGTATACGAAAAAAGTTATTTCCACGTGTCCGACGAGCCGAACGAAACTATGCTCGAAAGCTATTCCAAAGCGCGAGCCCTGCTCGAAAAGAGTCTGCCCGACTGTAAAAACATAGAGGCGCTCAGCCACTACGACTTTTACCGCTTAGGGTACGTAAAGACGCCCGTCGTGGCGACGAACGCCTACGAGGCGTTCCGCGAACACGCGGTGAAGGGGATTTGGGTTTACACCTGCTGCGGGCAGAAAGAAGACTGCCTTTCCAACAGGTTCATGAACTTTCCGCCGCAGCGCAACCGCATACTCGGCATGCAGCTTTACGTAAACGAGATCGTCGGTTTTCTGCATTGGGGCTATAATTTTTACAATTCGTGCGAGTCGCTGTATCCCGTTGACCCGTATTCCGTTACCGACGGAGGGGGCACGTTTGAAAGCGGGGACGCATTTATAGTGTATCCCGGCAGGGAAGGCCCGCTCGATTCCGCCCGCCACGAAGTTTTCTGCGAAGGACTGCACGACTACCGTGCGTTGAAAACGCTGGAAAAAAAGATCGGGCGGGACAAGGTGCTCGCTCTGCTCAAAGCCGAGGGCGTGGAAGAGGGATTCAAAAAATATCCGAAAAGCGCGGCCTGGCACGTCGCTTTCCGCGAAAAGATAGATCGCATGATAACGGAATAAAAAAGGAGCATATTAGAAAGGAGCGGTTTTTAACCGCTCCTTTTTTTCAGTCGTTTATTTTCGAGGTGTGCAATTTTCTGTATTTGCTGGGCGCGATGCGATAATACTTTTTGAATTCGTTCACGTAATTGCTTTGATTGGAATAACCGAGCCTTTGGGAAATTTCCGCTATGCTCATGTCGCAGTTATATAAAAGCGACGTGGAAAAGGAGAGTTTTGCGGTGATAAGATATTTTTTTAGAGAAACCCCCAAATATTTTTTGAATTCCCTGCATATGTGCCCGTGACTGTAATTCGTTTTGGCGATCAGTTCTTCAAGAGAGTACTCCACGGGATTTTTATTGATGTCCGCAAGCATGTTGCTCAGCCACTGAGGCTGATGCGTTTTAGCGGGCATCAGCGATTCGAAGTAAAGCCCTAAAAACCGCGCGATCAGCGTTTCGTGGATCATATCGTAGGTATGGTCGGGCGTGCGCACGTTGTCGAATATCTTGAACGAACTCTCTATCGATTCTATGTGTATCTCTGAAAGCTCGAACATCGGCGTTTCCTCCGCTGTCAGCAGACGTTCGTAAAGACCTTCCTCGATCATGCCGCACACCTTTTTCATACGTTCTGCCGAAACGTATATGTCGCGGTGGGTATACGGACCGCGCTTCAAACGATTGCCGTGTACGTCCTGCGGCCGTATAATGAGCGCTTTTCCGCGCGTGATCTTATGCGCCGTCCCGTTGATCGTGTTGAGCGATTCTCCCTTCAGACAATAGACCAATTCCCAGAATATATGACTGTGCACTTCGGTGTAGGCTACGTCCAGCAGAATGGAATAAGGGAAGTTTTTGATCAGTTCAAAAGTATAAACGGGGTAATTTCTCTGTTCCATGAAAACATTATACATTACTTTTTTTTGTAAGTCAATATTTACCAAAAAATTTTATTTTTACTCTGTTTTTTCAATTGAAAATGTTAAAAAACACCAAATACGCATTAAAAAAAGAATAGAATAGCCCCCTCGGCGTAGATTATAATAAAATTGTGATCGGAAGGATTTTGTGTGGAAACGGTATGAAAAAGAGATTGAAAATTTTAATTCTTATATGCGTTTGTCTGCTTGCGGCGGCGTGTTTTTCGGGTTCTTCCCGCGCGGAAGTCAGTCTGGGCGCAGACGGCAAAGGCACGTTGACTCTCGTTTACGAAAAAGCGGAGCTCGACGGCAGCCTTGCCGAACGGAACGCTTTCGAAAACCATATGAACGTGCTTGTCGGCTCGGTCAACACCGCTTCGGGCGAAAAAGATATGGTAACGCTCAAGGAAATAAAGGAAAACGAAACTTCCTTTGAAGTCAAGCTCGCTTTCAGAAGGATCGACGGGATCCGCGGCGTAGGCGATTTCGTATGGTCGAAATTTTCTGCGGCCGTCGCACGGGAAAGCGAAACGCAGTTTCTAATCGATAAACTTTCGAACGGAAATCTGAAGTGCTCGCTCGAACGGCATTACGACGGCTATGTCGGCCTCGTTTCTCTGGACAGGGACGCCGCAGACATTAAGATATCCCCGACGGACGCGGCGGGGCAAAGCGTAGACACGGAAGATTTTTATGCTGCGGGGGATGCCTCGTCGGCCCGCTCATATTTCGCGGCTTTCCGCCTGCTCGATACGGGGGCGATTTCGGAAATGCGGATAAAAACTGCGGGAAAGTTGCATTACATATCCGCAGGCTCCGCAGCCGAAGGAAACACCGTTACCGTTAAACCGGTCGCCGTACGCGCCGAAGTGCAGCGTTACGTGCAGGTAACGGACGACGAAGGCCTGCCCGTATTCAACGCGGACGGCACGCCGAAAATGCAGATGGTCGTTTTCAACGAGGATATCAATTGCTTTTTCGGCTATTTCGTCTTTGAAACGTCAAACGCGGGGGTGATTGTCGGCTGCATTGCGGGCGGCGCGGCGCTGATCGGGCTGATTCTTGTCGGGATATTCACCGGTTTTTTCAAAAAAATACTGAAGAGCGGCGTTATGAAGAGGGCGTTGAAATACAAAACGCTCTACTTTATGCTTATCCCCGGTTTAATCGTGCTTCTCATTTTCAACTATGCGCCGATGTTCGGCTTGCTCATTTCATTTAAAGATTACGAATTGCTTTCGGGATTCGGCGGCAGCGAATGGGTTGGGCTGAAACATTTTAAGCATATCCTCTTGGCGGAAGATCCCACGATCTACAGGATATTCAGGAATACAATATATATATCGCTGATCAGGATAGCGACGAATTTTCCCATGATCCTGCTCTTCACGCTCATGCTGCACACAGTGAAGAGCGCGCGAGCGAAAAGCGCGGTGCAGACCATTTCCTATCTGCCGTTTTTTATTTCATGGGTGGCTGTAGGCGGCATGATGTTCAGTATACTCGACAAAGATACGGGCATGCTGAATAAGGTGGTCGAACTTTTCGGCGGCGATCCCGTGAACTGGTATGCGCAGTCGGACGCTTGGTGGCTGATACTTGCGCTCAGTTCGCTTTGGAAATCCATGGGGTGGGGCACGATCATTTACATGTCGGCGCTGAGCTGCATCGACGGCGAACTTTACGACGCCTGCCGCATAGACGGCGGGGGAATGTTCCGCCAGGCGATCACGGTAACGCTGCCCGGCATTATGAACGTGATTATGCTGCAGCTGATCCTCGATTCCGCAAACATTGTCCGCGATAATTACGAACAGATCATGGCGATGCTAAACGGCAGCGGCGCGGTGGGCGATACGACTACGGTTGTCGGCTCAATCGGATTCAACGCGATACTGTCCGGCGAAGGCTATTCCGTGGCGACGGCGCTGGGGCTGATTCAAGGCTTGATAGGGCTCGGACTGGTACTCCTCACCAATAAGATCGCCAAAAAATCCGGCAACGAGGGGGTGCTGTGATGAAAGGTATCGTTTCTAAAGGCGAGACAGCCCTCCGCACGATAAACTGGATTTTGATCATTTTCTTCTGCTTTTTGTTTTTGCTGCCGTTCTGGCTCGTGCTGATGAGTTCGGTTACCGACGAAATGACTTTCGTGATAAACGGTTATGTGCTGGTGCCGAAGAAATTCAGTCTGGAAGGGTTTAAGTTTATTTTCGGAGCGAGCGATCTCATTCTGGGGTCGATCAAAAACTCGGTAATCATTTCGGTGACCGCGACGGCGCTGACCGTGGTCATAGTGACCATGACGGCTTACGTGCTTTCCAAAAAATATCTGCCGGGAGTGAAATGGCTCAGTTTGCTCTTTGTCGTCACGATGTTTTTTTCGGGCGGCACTATCCCTTCCTATCTCGTTATCCGGTCCATAGGGCTGTACGACACGATCTGGGCGCTCATCATTCCTTCGATAGGAAATGTGTTCTACATAGTGCTCATGCGCAGTTATTTTTATTCTCTGCCTGCGGCGCTGGAGGAAGCCGCCGTCATAGACGGCGCGAGCAACATGCAGATATTACTGCGGATTTTCGTGCCGCTCTCTTTGCCGATGGTGGCGACGATCGGTTTCTTCACTTTCGTCGACAGGTGGAACAGCTGGATGGACGCGCTTATTTATCTCGGGCCATCCAGCCAAAAACTTTGGCCCGTGCAATACGTGATCAAACGGTTGCTTGAAGATATGCAGGGGCTGCTCGGCAGTTCTATAGGTTCGCTGTCGGAAGCGCCTGCGCAAACGGCGAAATCGGCCGGCGTTATCATTACGGTCGCGCCGCTCGTAGTGATCTTCCCGATCGTACACCGATTTTTCGTAGGCGGTATAACGGTGGGCGCGGTAAAGGGCTGAACGATACAGAAAAGTTAACAACCCCGCGGGGTTGTTCTGCGATTACAGAT
>UQZE01000057.1 GCA_900545325.1 uncultured Eubacteriales bacterium | reverse complement strand
GCGGCGAAATCGCCGGGCGAGGCGATGGCGAATCCCGCCTCTATCACGTCCACGCCCAGCGCGTCCAGCTGGGCGGCCATCTTGAGCTTTTCGCTCATATTCATGCTGCAGCCGGGCGATTGTTCGCCGTCGCGCAGCGTAGTGTCGAAAATCTTAATTTTCTTCATTTTCAGCCTCCCTCGAAAAGCTTTTTTCCCCGCGGCGAACCGCGGCGAAACCCGTGCGCACGATCTCCAGAACGGTAAACGGTTCGAGCATTCTGATCAGCGCTTTCAGCTTGTTGGCGTCCCCCGTGGCTTCCAGCACAAGGGAATTTTCCGCAACGTCCACCACTCGCGAGCGGAATATGTTGGAAATTTCCAAAATCTCCGCGCGGGTGGAACGGGTCGTCCGCACCTTGATCAGCACGAGTTCGCGGAACACCGACGTTTCGGGATCGAGGATCTCCACGTTGAGGATCTCCACGAGTTTGCTCACCTGCTTGGTGATCTGGTCGACGATATATTCGTCGCCCGAAACGACCACGGTCATGCGCGAAAGCTTTGGATTTTCCGTTACGCCGACGGTAAGGCTTTCGATATTGTATCCCCTGCGCGCAAAGAGAGAACTCACGCGGCGCAGCACGCCCGAATGATTTTTCACAAGCACGGACAGTACGTAACTTTTCATGGCAAACTCCTTTTCCTTTGAAAATATAAAAAAAATCCCCGCCCCAAAAAAACGATTTGGGACGAAGATAATAATCGCGCGTTACCACCCAACTTGACCGAAAACGGCCCACTCAGTAAAGGTCAACCCTTTGGCTTTTAACGGAGCCTGCCCGAACGCCTCTACTGCCCGAAAGGTTCAAAGCGCCTGCTCAGAAGCGAGTTGGATCTTCCGCCCTGCCTGCTCGCACCGACCGCAGGCTCTCTGAAAGCCGCCGCAAAGATCTTTTTTCTTCATCACTGCATTTAAAATATATTTCTTAGATTTTAGCAGAACGCAGAACGTTTGTCAACTGTTTTCGGCAATATATTTTTATTGAAACCTTACGTGCTCGCCCGTTTCCTCGTACTTAGCCCATTCGCACACGTTCACGGCGTGATCGCCGATCCTTTCGAAATACTTGGCTATCATCATCAGAACGAGCGCGTCGTCCGCGGCGCCCGCGTCTTCGGTCATGGCCTCGATCAGTTCCTTTTTCACGTCCTCGAACAACGCGTCTAATTTATCGTCCACCCTGGCGGTGGCGTCCGCAAGCTTTTCGTCCGAAAAGATAAAGCTGTCCACGCTGTTTTTCACCATGTCCTTGGCGATCAGCCCCATGGTCTTCAACCGCTGCGTATCGATTCTGAACGCAATGTCCTCGTGCTGGGACAAGAGTTCGCCTATATCTCCCGCCTGGTCGCCGATCCGCTCTATATCGGTTATGACTTTGAGCGTGGTGGAAACCGCGCGGAAATCGGCGGCGACGGGCTGTTCTTTTAAGAGCAGCCGCATGCACATGCGCTCGATATCCATTTCGTATTCGTCCACTTTTTTATCCCGCTCGTGTATGCCCGAAGCGAGCGCGGCGTCGCTTTCCTCCACGGCGCGCACCGCGTCGTCTATCATGCTCTCTACCAGCATGCACATGTCTTTCAGGCTCTTGCGCATTTCCGCGAGGCCCTCTTCTAAATATTTTCTCGCACTCATGGCGATACCTCCCTCAGCCGAACCGGCCCGTAATATAATTTTCCGTCTGCTTTTGCGCGGGCGACGTAAACACCTGTTCCGTTTCACCATATTCTATTAAATCTCCCAGAAGAAAGAACGCCGTCCTGTCCGAGATACGCACCGCCTGCTGCATGTTGTGCGTAACGATCACCACGGTAACGTCTTTTTTCAGTTCCATGCACAATTCTTCTATCTTGCCCGTGGAAATAGGGTCGAGCGCGCTCGTCGGTTCGTCCATCAGAATTATCTTCGGCCCGACGGCGAGGGCGCGCGCGATGCAAAGGCGCTGCTGCTGTCCGCCCGAAAGGCCGAGCGCGGACTTGTTCAGACGGTCTTTGAGTTCGTCCCACATCGCCGCCTGCCTGAGGGAACGCTCGACGATCTCATCGAGTTCCGCGCGCTTTCTCACGCCGAACGTGCGCGGGCCGTAGGCGATATTGTCGTATACGCTCATCGGGAACGGGTTGGGTTTCTGGAACACCATGCCGACATTTTTTCTGATATCGTTGACGTCCACGCCGCCGTAGATATCCACTTCGCCTATCCTGAACTCGCCCGTAATCCTGCACCCCTCCACCAGGTCGTTCATGCGGTTGAAACATTTCAAAAAGGTGCTCTTGCCGCAGCCCGACGGCCCGATAAAGGCCGTGATCTGCTTTTCGGGTATTTCTATCGATATATTTTTCAGCGCCTGAAAATCCCCGTAAAAGAGGTTGGCGTTCTTCACGCTGATCCTGCCGCCGTAAGAGGACTGCGGCTCAGCCGTCCGCGCGTTTTGTTTTCTTTTTCGGAACAACATTCGTATCTCCTTGCAGTTTCTTTCTCAATTTTTTGCCGATCAGCTCCGCCGCCAGGTTGAGCAGCAGCACCAGAACGATGAGCACGCACGCCGTGGCGTATGCCTCGTTCATGTATTTCCCTTCGCCCGCAAAGGTGTACAGCGCGACCGCGAGCGTCGTGCCGCCGCTCATAAACCCGGTGGGCATGTTCATCACCACGCTGCCCGTCGTGTACATAAAGGGCGCCGATTCGCTGACCACGCGGCTCATCGCAAGGATGATTGCGGAAAATATGCCCGGGAGGGCGCCGGGCAGAACCACCTTGAATATCGTTCTGACCTTGCCCGCGCCGAGGGCGAGCGAGCCCTCCCGCAGACTGTCCGAAACGGATTTCAGGCTCTCCTCCGTAGATCGGATTATCGTAGGCAGGAGCATGAGCATGATGGTCAGACTGCCCGCCACGATCGACACGGTGTGCCCGAACCATACGACGAACGTTACCATGCCGAACAAACCGTATACGATGGAGGGAATGCCGCTCAAAATATCGATGGAAGAACGGATGACGCGCACGAGCCTGCTGCCCTTTTTGGTATATTCGTTGAGATATACCGCCGTGGCGATGCCGAGCGGCACCGCGATAATCAAGCTCAGGAATACAACCATGAGCGTTGTAACTATACTCGACGCGATGGTATAAACCAGTTTTCCGTCAGCGTCCGTAACCGTCCTGTCGAACTCTCCGAACAGGAAATTCCAGTTGATATGCCCTATGCCGCGCACGACGACATACCCGACCACGATGAGCAGAACGGCCGCCGCGATACAGCCGCAGATCCAGCAGAGCGCGCGGCCGATTTTTTCGAGTTTCAGCCTGAACGCGGCCGCGCCCAGCGCGCCGCCCGAAATCTTTTTTCCGCTTTTATCCCTTTTTCTGCCCGTAACGAGGCCGAAAAGCAGGTTGATGATGAGGATAAACGCGAGCAGAACCACACCCGTGGCGATGAGCGCGCCGCTCTGCAGTTCGCCCGCATAGCCCATTTCCATGACGATGTTCGCCGTGAGGGTGCGGAAACTCATGAACAGTTCCGACGGATAATTGACGGCGTTTCCCGCGACCATCACCACCGCCATGGTTTCGCCGACGGCGCGTCCCACGCCCAGAATGAGCGAGGCGACGATGCCCGATTTCGCCGCGGGCACTATGGTTTTGAACACAGCCTGTTCGTGCGTGGCGCCGAGCGCCCGCGCCCCTTCGTAATAGCTGTCGGGCACGGCGTCGAGACTGGTTTTAGACAGCGCGACCACCGTGGGGAGAATCATGACGCCGAGCACGAGCGACACGGCGAGAAATCCGCTTCCGCTCCCGTTGGAGGAAAAATTCCCCAGCAGGGGCAGCAGTACCGACATGCCGAAAAAACCGTATACGACGGAAGGAATGCCTGCGAGCAGGTTGATGACCGCCGAGAACGCGCCCTTTACTTTTTTCGGGCAGAAACGGGAAATGAACACCGCCGTGAAAAAACCGAGCACGCCGCCTACGAGCAGGGCGCCCAAGGTGCCGACGATTGTGCCGACGATCATCTTGAACACGCCGTAATTTCCGTTTACCGCTCCCGTCAGCCCGTCCGTAGTATCGGGATTCCATTTCGTTCCGAAGATGAATTCAAAAAATCCGATCTGTCTGAACGCGGGAATGCTTTCCGCAATGAGAAACACGAATATGGTGATAACGGCAATTATGCATATAATCGCCGTTATCAGGAACAAGCCTCTGCTTGCGTTTTCCTTGACCGAATTGTTTTTCATATACGATCAGCCGTCGATCTCGCTGAATTTCTTCACGGCGCCCGTGTAGATGTCGAAGAGCTGCAGGATCGAAATATCCTCAAGTTTGTTCGCGGGGTTCACGACGACCGCCACCGCGTCCAGACAGAGCGTGTTTTCCTTATAGTTCTCGCTCGGGCTCGAAGCGCTCGCAAGGCCGATCGTATTGCCCGTCGCATCGTCTTTCACCGCCGTTCTGCCGCCGCTCGAACCGGGATAAGCTTCTTTCACCTCCACGTTCGGCTGCACCTTGCCGTATGCGCCGACGAGTTTGGTCATAACTTCACGCATAGAGGTGGATCCGCTGATATTGATGGTCTGTTTCGTATCGAATTCCGCCGCCACGTACGTGCCAGGCGTTCTGTCCGGATATTCGATCAGGCCTTCGGAATCGATATGTTCGAGAGCCGTCGCGCTCATGCAGAAGTTATAGAAATCCTGCGCGGCGGGCGTGATCGTGCCGTCCGCACGCGTCAGCAGCAGGAACGGACGCTGGATTTTATAATCGCCGTCCTGTACCGTTTCCGTAGTGGGTTCCACGCCTTCGACCGTCAAAGCCTTCACGTCTTCGCCGACGGAGGAAAGGGAAACGTATCCGATCGCGTTTTTGTTCGACGAAACCAGCGTGATCACGCCCGCCGTCGAATTCGGCTCCTCGCGTTTCGTTACGAAGGAATATTTATCCGTTTTGTCTTTGCTGATGTCCTCGAGCGTAACGCCGTCCTTTGCGACGACCTTTTCAAACGCTTCTCTCGTACCGCTGCCGGCTTCTCTCATGACCACGAGAATGTCCTTTTCCCCGCCGCAGCCCGTCGCCGCGGCGCCCGTAACGGCAAGCATCGCCGCTACCAAAAGTACCAATACTTTTTTCATTTTTTTCTTCTCCTTTTCTTTGTACTTTCAGTTTAGCAGACAGATGTAATAAACTCGCACCGCCTTTTGTATACAAATTGTAAAAAAGTTGTTTTTAAAATAAAAAAACGGCGCCCGCAGGCGCCGCCTTTTTACCTCTTTATTTCCGTTACCGCATATCCCGCTTCCGCGATCGCGTTTTTGATCGCCTCGTCGGAAACGCTTTCATCCGGGGTGAAGTAGGCCGTCTTCTTTTTCAGGTTGACTTCGGCGTCCAACCCCAGACTTTTAAGCGCCTTTTCGGCGTGCGCGCTGCAGTGCTCGCAGCGCATGCCCTCGATCTTCACTTCGCTTTTTCCCTTGTTTTTGTTGAACAGCATTTCTTGTTTACCTCCTTTATTTTCCGGTTTGAAAAATTTTAATCTCAGCGCGTTCAGCACCACGCAGACGCTCGACAGGCTCATGCAGAGCGAACCGATCATCGGATTGAGCGTCAGCTTGAAAAACGGATACAAAACGCCCGCCGCGAACGGTATGCCTATTATATTATAGATAAACGCCCAGAACAGGTTTTCCTTGACGTTTCGCACCGCCGCGCGGCTCAGTCGGAAGGCCGTAACGACGTCCGCGAGGTCGCTCTTCATCAGCACCACGTCCGCGCTCTCTATGGCGACGTCCGTGCCCGCGCCCAGCGCTATGCCGATATCCGCCGCCGCCAGCGCGGGCGCGTCGTTCACGCCGTCCCCGACAAAAACCACTCTGCCGTATTTTTTCAGTTCCGAAACCGCGGCCGCCTTGTCTTCGGGCAGAACCTCCGCCCGAACCTCGCCGATCCCCACGCGCGCGGCCACAGCTTCCGCCGTAAGGCGGTTGTCGCCCGTGAGCATGATCACCCTTTTGCCCGCGGCCTTGAGTTTCTCCACCGCCGCCGCGCTGTTTTCCTTCAAGGTATCCGCAACGGCGAACAGCGCGGCCACTTTGCCGCCGCACGCCATGACGACGGGCGTGGCGCCCTGCGAAGCGTAGCTTTCGAGCGTTTCGTCATAGCCTGCGATATCGTCCGCATACTGCGAAACGAATTTGCGGCTGCCTATATAATAGGTTTTGCCGTCCACGTCGCCCGAAACGCCCTTGCCCGCGTGCGACAGAAAATTTTCCGCCTTTCCGACGGCAATCCCCCGCGCCGCGGCGTATTCCGTTACGGCTTCCGCGAGCGGGTGCTCGCTGTAGCTTTCCACGGCGGCCGCCGCGGCGAGAAGCGAAAGCTCGTCCCCCGCGTAACGCGCCCCGGTAACGGCGGGGCGGCCCGAAGTTATCGTGCCCGTTTTATCGAACACGACGACGTTCGCCGTGCTCAGTATTTCCAGCGCTTCGCCCGATTTTATGAGAACGCCGTTTTCCGCGCCCTTGCCCGTCGCCACCATGATCGCCACGGGCGTGGCCAGCCCCAGCGCGCACGGACAGGAAATGACGAGAACGGAAACGCCTATATTGAACGCGAATTCAAAGCCGTACCCCGCCGCCAGCCACACGACGAACGCCGCGAGCGCGATTCCCATGACCACGGGCACGAACACGCCCGCGACTTTATCCGCGAGCTTTGCAATGGGAGCCTTGGAAGAGGCGGCTTCCTCCACGAGCGAAATGATCTTCGCGAGCGCGGTATCCTCGCCCACCTTTTCCACGCGCACGGTCAGCGCGCCGTTTTTGTTGAGCGCGCCGCCCACGACTTTTGCCCCGACTTCCTTTTTGACGGGCATGCTCTCGCCCGTCAAAAGCGATTCGTCCACATAGCTTTCGCCCTCGATCACCGCGCCGTCCGCGCCGATCTTTTCGCCGGGACGGACGAGCACGACGTCGCCCGCCCGCAGTTCGGAAACGCCGACCACGCGTTCCTCGCCGTTTTCGACCACCGTAGCGGTGTCGGGCGCGAGCTCCATGAGCCTGGTGATGGCCTCGGTCGTGCGTTTTTTCGATTTCCCCTCCAAAAACTTCCCGATGGATATGAAGGTGAGTATCATTGCCGCGCTTTCAAAATAAAGCTGATGGCGGTACTTGTCCACGACGTCGAGATAACTCTGTTTCAAGGCCGCGTCCGCCGCCGCTCCCGCCGCGCCGAGGTTGTAACTCATGATGAATATTGCAACCACGCCGTAAAGGAGCGACGCCGTGGCGCTCACCGCGATGAGCGTATCCATATTGGGCGCGCGTTTTACGAGGTTCCGATAGCCGTTGATAAAATATTTTCTGTAAATGACCACGACGGGCAGCGTGAGCAGGAGCTGCACGAACGCAAAACTGACGGCGTTTTCCGTGCCCGTAAAAAAGGAAGGCAACGGCAGTCCGATCATATGCCCCATGCCGATATACATCAGCAGGACGAGAACGGCGACGGAAAACAGCAGAGCGGGCAGGCCCGCGCCGTCCTTTTCGGCGCCTTTCCGCTTAGCCGCGGGCGCGGAAGACCCCGCCGCGCTCGCGCCGTACCCCGCGTCCTCAACGGCCTTTATTATCTTTTCTTCAAGGGACTTGTCCTCGAATTCCACCGACATGGAATTTGTCAGCAGACTGACTTGGCAGGACGTAACGCCCTCCACGCCGCCGACGGCTTTTTCCACGTGTGCGGAACAGGCGGAACACGTCATTCCCGTAACGTTGAACTTTTCTTTCATATTTTTAATATACCCCCAATCCCGAAATCTGTCAACTCTTTTTTTCGCCGTAAAAACAGGGAATATCCGCGCGCCGTGCGGACACGAGCGAGCCCGCGGATCGCCCCGCTTAAAGAATTAAGGGCACAGTCGCCCGCGCCCTTAATTCATACAAATTTATTTGTTCGGATTGGTTGTTTGATCTTTTCCGGTTTGTTTTTTCGCGTGCGGGCAGCAGCCGCAGGCAGAACAATCGCAGCCGCAGCAGCCGCCTTTGCCCCGCGCTTTTTTCCAGACGCTTCGGGCGATTACGCCCGCGACGACCGCTACCGCCCCTACGAGCACAATGATTTCCAATGCAGTCATTTTTTATACCTTCTGCGATTTCAGTCTTTTGTTTCTGTTATACAGTACGATCCCCGCCGCAGCGGCAGCCAGAGCCGCCGCAAAGATGAACGAAGTCCACCACCAGCTGCCTATGACGTAGATCGCCGCCGACACGAGATAAGAAGTAACGATCCAGAAGAGCAGCGTCCAACGGAACGCCTTTTTGCTCGGCAGTTCGGCCTTCGCCGTAGCAACCGCCGCAAAACACGGTATCGTGAGCATGTTGAAAGCGATAAACGCTATCAGCGCGGGAATCGTGATGCCCGTGCCGCCGATCATGGCCTGCACCGCGGCGAGTCCGCCGTCGGCCTCGGTGTCGATCACCGTGCCGACGAACACCGCGGCGAGCGTGCCGAAAGTTCCGATTACGTCCTCCTTCGCCAGAAGCCCCGTAACGGCCGCCACCGCGAACACCCAGCCGTAGCTGTTGAGCTGCGAACCGAAACCGAGCGGCGTGAACAGAGGCTGCACGAACTGCCCGAGCGACGCGAGAATCGACTGATTCATATGCTCTTCGCCGTCGATCATGGTCCAGTTCCATGTAAAGTTGGAAAGGAACCAGATGACGATTACGGAGGCGAGAATGATCGTAAACGCCTTTTTCACAAAGTGCTTGAGCTTATCCCAAAGGTGTATCATCAGCGAGGAAAACCTCGGCGCGTGATACGCGGGAAGCTCCATGATAAAGGGCGGGATATCGCCTTTCATGGTGGTATTTCTCATGAGCAGAACCGAAGCGATGGCCACGACGATGCCCAGAAGATACATAGAATAGGTGATGAGATCGGGGCTCGACAGGCCCGAAGACAGGGCGATGGCGCCCGCGATCGCCGTTAAAATGGGCAGTTTCGCGCCGCAACTGAAAAACGGTATCACGCGGATGGTGGCCGTTCTCTCGTTGTCGTCCGCAAGCGTGCGGGTGTTGACCATGGCGGGAACGGAACAGCCGAACCCCATGATCATAGGCATGAACGCGCGGCCCGAAAGCCCGAATTTTCTGAAAATCCTGTCGAGTATGAACGCCACGCGCGCCATATACCCGCTGTCTTCCAGAATAGAGAAAAACAAAAACAGAATTAGTATCTGCGGCAGGAAGGACAGCACCGCGGACAGACCGCCCAGAATGCCGTCGTTGAGCAGACCGAAAGCCCATGCCGCCATGCCCGTAGCCTTCAGCCCCTTCCCGATCCAGCCGAAGAGATTTGCGAGGATCACGTCATTCCACGTGTTGAAGATCATCACGCCCGGCGAGAATATCCCGCCGCCGAAAAGCACGCCCTCAAACGCCGTGCCGGCGCAGGGATCCCAGTCTTCGGGAAAAAGCCCGCCTAAAAAGAGGAAGTTTTCGGAAAACGTTACGTGGAATATGGCGAACAGTATAAGCAGAAATATCGGGATACTCCAGATGCGGTGCGTGAGCACGCGGTCGGCTTTGTCCGACCTGCTCAGCACGTTCTTTTCCCCTTTCCGCGTATAAACGACGGAAAAGTTCTGCGATATGTACTTATATCTGCCGTCCGCCACAAGCGCTTCGAAATCGCCGCCGAACGTATCGTCTTTGAAAGTTTGTTTGAAGTCGTCCACCATCTTTTCGGCATCGGCGTGGTCTTTGACTTCTATTTCGTCCTTTTCCACCAGCTTGACCGCATGGAAAAGCGGATTATCCACGCCCTTGCCTTCAAGGGCGATCTTTACGTCGTTGACGAGGTGCGCGAGCGGCGTGTCTTTCAAAACGGTAACGCCTTTACGCGTATTCTTCGCCGCCTCCCAGCCGCACTTCATCAGCTCGGCCACGCCCGTATTTTTCAGGGCGGATACCGTAACCACGGGCACGCCGAGTTTCTTTTCCAGCGTGTGCGCGTCTAGCTTGTCGCCCGCTTTCTCCACCGCGTCTATCATATTGAGCGCAATGACCACGGGCACGTCGATTTCCAAAAGCTGCGTGGTGAGATATAAATTTCTTTCCAGATTCGTCGCGTCCACCACGTTTATCACGCAGTCGGGCTTTTCGTCCAGAATGAAGTTTCGGGAAATCACCTCTTCGGGCGTATACGGCGAAAGCGAATAGATGCCGGGAAGATCGACGATCTTGACGGGTTCGCCCAGTTTCTTATAAGTCCCCTCGCGTTTGTCCACCGTAACGCCCGGCCAGTTGCCCACATAGGCGGTCGATCCCGTAAGCAGGTTAAAAAGCGTCGTCTTGCCGCAGTTCGGGTTGCCCGCCAAAGCGAATTTTTTCATTCTTTCACCTCCATGGCAACGCATGCCGCCTCCGACTTTCTGAGCGTAAGTTCGTAACCGCGGATATTCACTTCGACAGGGTCTCCGAGCGGCGCTTTCTTGCGCAGCAGCACTTCCGCTCCCGGCGTAACGCCCATGTCGAACAGGCGCCGCCTGATTTTGCCTTCGCCGAGGACGTTTTTGATCACGCCCTTTTCGCCGACGGCAAACTCGCTTAACTTTTTTTCCATACACACTCTCCTTAAGCCACCAATATTTTAACGGCAAGGTCCTTGTTGATCGCAAGCCTTCCGTTTTTGACTAGTAAAATCACGTTTCCGCCGCTTGCGGACAGCACGGAAATATTTTCCCCCGCCAGGATTCCGAGATTTTCCAAATGATGTTTCACGGATTCCTCCGCAAGAACCTTGACGATTTTCAATTCGCGCCCCGCGGGCGCCATGCTGAGCGGCATCGTTATACCTCCTGAACGGACAGTTCGAGTATTTTATCTATATTTTCTTCCGAAAACGCGCACGCCACGTTGATCGCGTCCCGTTCGGCAACGCTTTCGCGGCAGTTCAGTTTTCTGATGAGCATTTCTCTTATTTTTCTTATACAGCGTTCGTATCTTCCGACGATGATTTTTCCCTTTTCCGTCAACGCCAGCGCGCCGCTTTCTTCGCGGACGACGCAGCGCTCTTCGCTCAGGCGGTCCACCGCGCGGCAGACGCTCGCCCTCGTCAAAGAAAGTTTTTCCGCCACGTCCTTGGAACGCACCGCCCCGTTCAGGGAAAGTTCTTCGATCGCCAGCAGATATCTGATTCCCGATGTGCTCATTGCCTTACTCCCAGGTCTTTAAGTTCGCATAAGCGAACTTATATTCAAAAAAATAACGGTTGTTTTTCAACCCTGCGCCGACTTCGTCCGACTGACGCCCAAACAAAGTTCGCATAACCGAACTACATGACAGAGTATACCTTATCGAACGCGATTTGTCAATCGTTTTTTTATAAAAACAAAAAAAATTTAAAATAAAAAACGCGGGCGACGCCCGCGCCCCGGCGAAAGCCGGTTACAGCTGTTTTTTTATCACTTCAAAACTTTCCTGGCTGATCACGTGTTCCATCCTGCACGCGTCGGCTTCAGCGGTCTTTTCGCTCACGCCGAGCTTTTTCAGAAACGCGGTGAGTATTTTGTGCCGCTCGTAAATTTCCTGCGCGCGTTCGCGCCCCGTATCGGTAAACTCTATGGCGCCGTCCTCCGCCACGGTGATGAACCCCTTCGATTTCAGGATATTTATCCCCCTCGAAACGCTGCTTTTCGCGTAATTGAGGTCGTTGACGATGTCGATGGAGCGAACCGTTCCCTTGCTTTTTTTGAGCAGAAGTATCGTTTCGAGATACATTTCGCCCGATTCGTAAATATCTTCCATGTCTTTCCTCCTTATCCTTCGATGTCGCCGTTCCGCAGGGCGTTCATGATGATGCTCCCCGTCGCCGCGTTGGTCGCAAGCGGAATGGAAAACACGTCGCAAAGCCGTAAAAGCGCGGAAATGTCCGGTTCGTGCGGCTGCGCGGTCAGCGGATCGCGCAGGAAGATGACGAGATCTATCTTTCCGTCCGCGATCATGGAGCCGATCTGCTGGTCGCCGCCGAGCGGACCGCTTTTCATG
>UQZE01000056.1 GCA_900545325.1 uncultured Eubacteriales bacterium | reverse complement strand
GCGATCTTACGGGCACGCTGTTATGGCTGGCGGACGAAAAGGCGAGCGGGTTCGTCACGGGAACGGTCATCCCCGTCGACGGCGGTTTCTCCGCTTTCTCCGGCGTTTAGGGAAAATACCTATAATGAAAATGCGGAATTTCCATAGCGAAAAAGACTGCGTTTGCAGTCTTTTTTTATTTATTCCGCACGTTGAGCACCACGCCCGGCGTTTCGTCGCGCACGGTCTTGCGGTATTTGAGAGGGGTTATCCCGACGGCCTCCCTGAACCATATAAAAAAGCGCACGTCGCTGTTGAAACCCGTCTTTGCCGCGATCTCTTTCACGCTGAGCTGCGTTTTCGCAAGCTGATCCTTTGCGTAGACCAGCCTTATTTTATCCTGGTATTGTTTGAGCGAAACGGCCTCTATCTGTTTGAAGATGTGGCGGAAACGGTCGTAGCTGTAACCTATGCTTTCCGAAAGAATGGTGAAGTCGATCTGTTTGTTGAAATTGTTCTGGATATATTTTTTTGCGTTTGCGACGACTTCTTCCATATAATCCTTTTTGTCGGCGTGTTCGAGGGATACGAGATTGCCGAGCGCAAGGTATATCTGCGCGAAAAGTTCGTCCGCCGCGTCCTTGTCTTTTGCCTTGTTGAAGACGAAAAGCTCCGTGAGAAGGGCAAATTTATCCCGCAGAAAGGTCATGGTCTGCTTGTTTTTTTCATTCAGGCGCATGAGCAGAGAGGGCGGACCGAATTTGTCGTCCGGGTAAAACAGACAGCAGAACACCGTGCTGCGCGTGTCCGTGGAATCGCAGTGCACGTCTCCCGGTGCGACGAGGTGAAGCACCTGCCCTTCGTAATGAAAACCTTCCTTGCCGCAGGTTATTTCCCCGCTGCCGTTTTCGTACAGGTTCAGTTCGTAACATTCATGCTTGTGCGGCACGACCAGATCGCCCGGACTGTGCATGTAGGAAAACGCATTGTAGACCGCAAATTTATCCATATTCCGCCTGTTCCCCCTTATCTGATATAAAGTATACCATTTCATTAACGGGATTTCAATATGTTTTAGCCATAATTATTAGGAAATTTGCAGAATTTAGCCACATATATTAGTTTTTATCCTTTACAATAAAGAAAAAAGGAGTTTGCAGGAATATGAAAAACACTTTGATAAAGATAACGGGCATAGCTCTTTCGCTGGCGCTCGCGCTGTCCGCGGCGGGCTGCCGCGAGAACAAGAGAAAAATTCCGGGCTGGGAAGAAGGCAAGCAGAACGTGGTGTTTTACGTTTGGGGCTCGCCGGAGGAAGACGCCCTTTTGCAGAGCGTGATAGACGATTTCGAAGCGGAGAACGAAGGGATCAACGTGATCATATCCAAATCGGCAAACGATTACTACGACGATCTCGAATATATGATTGCGGGAACGAACACGCCCGATATCGTGCAGATGAAACCCGGGTATATCCAGCCCTTTCTGCGCAACAACGCGCTCGAGTCGCTGCAGCCTTATATAGAGGCGAGCACGGCCGTTACGGAAGAGATGATTTGGGATACGAACGACGCTTACAGATACGATACGGAAACGAAGACCATCGGAACGGGCGATTATTATTCCCTGATCAAGGACTTTTCGCCCGACTATATTCTGACTTACGATAAAAACGACGTGGACGCGAACCGGAACGCGCTCATGAAACTCGATTATCCCAAGCAGGAGGGCACCGCGTATCCTTCCGAAACGGAACCGATGACTTGGAGCCAGTTTAAGGCCTTTGCCGAAACGCTGCAAACGGCCAACCGCATGGGCACGCACCTCGATAACGAGCCGTTCCAGCAGCTGCTGCAATGGATACAGCAAAGCGGCGAATCCCTCTATTCCGAAGACCATAAGACCGTGAAGGACATCAAAAACACGGAGGGCATCCGCAAGGCGTTCGATTATTACAGAGAACTGCGCGACGAATGTACGGACAACACCCCCGTCGCAAAAAATTCCAGCGTGCAGGTCGGCGGCGGACAGCTCAAAGAAGACCAGACGTCCAGCCTCTTTATAGGCAGATGGGCTGCGGTATCTTTCGGCTGGGACAGCGTTTCCACGCTCAACGTAGGATACGCGCCCACGCCCGTACCCGACGGCATGACGGCGGGCGAAACGGATAAATACTGCGGCGTAACCGCGATGGTCGGCCTGTCGATCTCCGCGAAGAGCACGGTGAAGGACTCGGCCTGGAAATTTATCGAATATTACTACACGGAGGGGCTGAAAGGCCTTGCGGAAGAGGGATACAATATTCCCGGCAACAAAACGATCGCGCAGGATTATTTCTGCGGCGAGGCGGAGGATTCCTCGATCAGCGAGGAGATGAAAAAGGTCAACGACCTCTTTTACGACTACGCGCTGAACAATTCTTTCACGATAGAATTCAATAAATATATGTCGCAGGTGGTCGTGGAACAGGTGCTGGGCACCAATTTTTCGCAGTATTTCGCGTCGAGCAAGGGAAAGCCGTTCGATCTTTCGCTCTGGGAACAGACGCTCGATTCTATACAGCGTTCGTTGCAGGGCAAACTGGACGACGCCGTGAAATTATACGCGTAACAATCGACTGGGGAGTAACGGCGGGAAAAGGCTGTCGGCCTCGGAAAGCGGCTTGGAGTGAATACTATGAACGAGAAAAAACCGATCGACTTGATTTTGGATACCGATATCGGCAGCGACAGCGACGACGTGGGCGCCATGATGGTGCTGCACCGTCTTCGGCAGGCGGGGGAGTGCAATCTGCTTGCGGTAACGAGCAGCACTTCGCGGAAAGACAGCGTCGCGATCATCGACGTGATAAACCGTTATTACGGCGCGGACGTTCCGACGGGCAACGTCAAGGGGAAGAAATGCAGCGAGGGGGGAACGCACGGCATGTATTCGCGCGCCGTCGCGTTCGCCTACGGCAGCAGATACATAAAGGAGGAACCCGAAAACGCCGTTACGGTGCTGCGCCGCGCGCTCGCGGCGGCAAAGGACAAGGTGCGGCTGGTTACAATCGGGTCCTTTGCGAACGTCGCGGGCCTGCTGAAAAGCGGCGCGGACGAAATTTCGCCGCTGAGCGGCGCGGAGCTTGTGGAACGGAAGGTTTCCGAAATGTATTCCATGGCGGGAAACTTCAAAGGCGTTACGAATTTTTACGGTTACGAATTCGTGGCGGAATGCAACGTGCTGCTGTCTTTGGAGGACAGCATATACGTTGCGGAAAACTTTCCGCGGCCTATCGTCTATTCGCCGTTCGAACTGGGGGTAAAGATCCTTACGGGCGAAAAACTGCTTGCGGGGGCGGACAATCCCATGAAAATGGCCTATTACGTGCACAACGCGGGGCCGCGGGAAAGCTGGGATCCCGTAACCGCGTATATGGCGGTGAAGGGCGAGGGGGATTTCGTGATGAAGGAAAACGTTTGCGTTAAGGTAAAAGAAAACGGCGCCACGTATTTTACGGAAGGCGGCAAGGACAGGATCGCCGTGGATTTCAAAAATGCGGAAAAGACGCGCGGCGGGATAGAAGACCTTATGAGCGTACGGGACGAAGGGGAAAGCATATGGATAAAAAAGTCGTAAAACTGAGCACGAAAGATAATATATCGTTTTATCTTTTCGTCAGCCCGTGGATCGTGGGATTTCTGTGTTTCACGCTGATCCCGCTCGCGGCGTCTTTGTATTTCAGCATGAACTCGCTTACGAAACTTTCGCTCGCCATGGGAAATCCTATGAAATTCGTCGGGCTGGAACATTACGCGGACATATTCACCAAAACGCCGGAATTCGCTACGGCTTTGAAAAACACGCTTTTTTATGCCGTGGTGCGCGTGTTCGGCGGCGCAGTCGTTTCCTATCTTTTCGCCGTCATGCTCAACAGAAAGGTGTGGGGCAGAAAGATATTCAGAACGCTCATCTACATCCCAGCCATCATACCGATGGTCGGCAGCGCCATCGTATGGCAGGCGCTTTTTGACGAAAGTTTTTCCTTTTTCAACTATATACTTTCGCTCCTGCACCTGCCCGAAGTAGACTGGCTGGGCAAAAACGCCATGGGTTCGGTCATGCTCATGAGCATCTGGTGCGGGATCGGTCCGACCATGATCATCATTCTCGCCGCGCTGCAGACCGTTCCGCAGGAACTGCTGGAGGCGGCGGAGATCGACGGAGCGGGCGGCTTCCGCAAAAACGTGAAGATCGTGCTTCCCTATATAAGCTCCACCTTTTTATACGTGTTGGTTACGGGGATTATCGGCTGTCTGCAGGCGTATGCGGAATTCGACCTCATCACGCAGGGAGGCCCCGGTATATCCACCACGACGATCACCATGCTCGTCGTCAACAGCATGCAGGAAAATCTCGGATATTCGTGCGCGCTCGCCTGGGTGGTGTGCCTGATCGTGCTCGTCGTTACGCTGCTGTTTTTCAAAATAAGCAACAAAATGGTATTTTACGCGGGAGGTGACGAAACATGAAACGCGCCGACAGAACGAAGAGGGAGCGCGCGGCCAACGCGGCGATCTTCATAGCGATGATATTCATCTGCGTCGTCCTTCTCATACCGTATATCTTCATGTTAAATTCCAGCCTGAAACCCACGGCGTCCAAGGTGTTCGTATACGACCCGTGGATTGCGGGAGGCCTGCGTTTTGAAAATTATGCGGACGTATTCAAGGATTGGAACTTTTTCATGCTGCTGAAAAACACGCTTATCGTGGTCGTTTCTTCCATGGTTTTATCGCTTGTCAGTTCCACGCTGGTGGCGTACGGATTCGCGCGTATACGGGCGAAGGGGAAAAAACTGCTGTTTACGTTCATGCTCGCTACGATGATGCTTCCCTGGGTGGTAACGCTCATGCCCTCGTATATCCTTTACACGGAACTCGGCTGGACGGGGACCTTTCTTCCCCTCATTCTGCCCGCGGTCGGCGGCGGGGCGTTCAATATCTTTCTGCTCCGACAGTATTTTATGGGCATACCGAAGAGCCTGGACGAAGCCGCGATCATAGACGGGTGTTCCCGCATAGGCGTTTTATTCAGGATAATCGTGCCCAACGCGGCGCCCATTTTCGCTACCCTCATCGTGTTTTCCTTTAACGGCGCGTGGTCGGATTACGTGGGGCCGAGCATTTACCTCATGGGTATGGAAACCAAATATACTCTCTCCGTCGGACTGACGCAGCTCAAAAACAAGGCGGGCGCTACGGGGGAGATCGAATGGCACAAGATCATGGCCGCGTGCGTGATGTTCGCCCTGCCGATGGTCGTCGTTCTGTTTTCGGCGCAGAACGCGTTCACGAGGGGCATCGTTACGTCGGGCATCAAAGATTAAAAAGAAAGGAGGAAGATCATGGGAAAGGCAAAGTACAGAGTAGTGGCGGCGCTCGCCGCTGCGGCGGCGTGCTGTCTGGTCACGGGGGTCATGGCTGTTTCGGCAGACGCGGGAGACGTCGTCGCGGTGCCGACCGCCGCGTTGTACGAAACGAATTTTGAAAACGAAACGGGCGATCCGTGGAACAACAGCTGGTGGGGCAACGCCTCGGTCGGCTGGGAAACGGAGGCGCCTCTCGCGGGGCGGCGCTCGGTCAAATCGGAGGGGACTGGCAGCGGCGGCGGACTGCTCATGCTGACGCTCAACACGGACGACGTCGTGCCCGAGGTCGGGCATACGTACCGCTTTGAATTCAAGCTGAAGATCGAGGGATTTACCTCGGTCAAGATCATCAGCAACTACGGCGATTACGGCGAGGCGGCGTTCGACGGGCAGGCGTGGACCGCGCCTGCTGCGTTCATCGGCATGAACGCAGAGGAGGTTAACGGCTTTTATTCGATCAGCTACGAAAAGAGCATAACGTCCATCGGATTCGGCGGCAATTTCAACCTCATGAGCATTTTCGCTTACGAGGGCGAGGGAAAGATCGTTTTGGACGATTTCGTCATGAAAGACACGGATAGCAAGGAAAACGCCTATTATTCCGTGCAGTATGACGGCGACTTCGAAAGCGAGGGCGAGGGAAACGTCTGGGACGTAACGCCGTTTTGGGCGAATACCGACATATCCCTCGGCTGGGAAACGGAAGAGCCGCTCGCGGGGGAGCGGTCGCTCCTCTACGAGGGCAGCGGGCTGGATAATTACCAGATCGGCGGCATAACCATTTCAAAGCTGACCACGAAACCGGACAAAAACTATTACTACGATTATAAGATCAACGTGGAAGGGTTCAGCAAGGTCGTCATCGTTACGCTCGACAATGCGGGCGTCAACAACGGTTCCAACGATTATACGGAGATCAATTACGACAACGGCAGATGGACGGCCAGCGGCCTGAATAATTTTACCGCCGAGGATACGGGCACGTATTACCGTTTGCGGTATAATCACGCCACCTCTGCGCTCGCCGAGGACGATTTCAAAATTTACGCGACGGGCACGGGCAGGATCGTGATCGACGATTTTATCTGCGCGTATGAAGACAACTCGCCCTCCGCGGACAGGACGCAGGCGACGTTTAACGTCTACGCTCCCGCGGACGTCGTTTTCGGCATCGAACTGAAAGAGGAAGCTTTCGTCGCCGTGAAGATCGGCGGGGAAACGCTCGCGCAAGGCGAGGATTACACGTTCGAAGAAGGTACGCTTACCCTCAGACAGTCGCTGTTTGCGGATAAAACGGGCAGCGTGGCCGTAACGGTGGAATCCGCCGCGGGCACGCTCGGTCTGACGGTCGACATCGTGGAAGAAAAGATCGCGGTGAGCGTTTCGGGCTTAACCGCGGAAAACAAGACCTACGACGGTTCCGTTTCGGCAGTCGTGAACACGGAGAACGCCGTCCTCGGCGGCGTAATGCCCGACGACGACGTGAAGCTTATCGTCGGTTCGGCGGCCTTCGACAATGCATCCGCGGGCAAGGATAAGACCGTTACCGCCGCGGGGCTGTCGCTGACGGGCGCGGACGCGGAAAAATACGAGCTTACCGTTGCCGAACTCACTTTCAAAGCCGAAATACTGCCGAAAACGCTGGAAATCCCCGCCGACGCGGTGAGCGTGGCCGATAAAACGTACGACGGCGAAGCATCCGCTTTTGCAAGCGTGGACGCGGCAAAGGTAAGCGGCGTCGTCGCGGGGGACGACGTTTCCTTTGCGGCAACGGCCGTATTTGCCGATAAAAACGCGGGGGAAAACAAGAGCGTAACGGTAAGCGGTTTCGTCCTTTCGGGCGAGGACGCGCAGAATTACGCCGTTGCGGACGAAAGCGTGGAAAAGAGCGCTTCCATACTGAAAAAGAAAATCACCGTTACCGCGGACGACGTAACGGTGAAGCAGGGCGAAACGGGCGCGCTGACCTATCGGGCGGAGGGCCTTGCGGAAGGCGATACGCTGAGCGGTTCTCTTTCGAGAGAGGCGGGCGACAAGGCTGGAACCTACGCGATCACGCTCGGCACGCTGTCCAATCCGAATTACGAGATAGAATTCGTCGGCGGCACGTATACGATAGAAAAAGCGGGCTGCGGGTGCAATTCCGCCGCGGTCGCGGAAAGCGCGGCGGCGGGGATCGTTCTGGCGGCGGCGGCTCTGTTTGCGGCGCTGAAAAGAAAAAAATCGGCGAGGTGAAGCGATGAGTATAAAGACAAGGAAAATTTTCGCCGCGTTTGTCGCGGTGCTCTGCGCGTTTGCGGCCTTTGCCGCGGCGATGGGGGTTGCCTCGGCCAAGGCGGAGGAGGCGGAAGACGGATATGTGCCCGTGTACGAGCTCGCGGGGAGCGACGATTTCGAAGGCCTGAAACCCGTTGAGGAGGGAAAATCGCAGTATATTTGGGATAATACCGCAATGTTCTATGCCGAAAACGAAACTGCTTCCGTCACTACGGCCGCGGGGGAGGTCCTCGCGGGCGGCGCCTCGCTCAAGTGGTTCCCCGGACACGATAACGAAGAAGGCTGGACGGAAAGCAGCAAAGTCCTCGGTCTGTCGGATAAAAAGGTTACGGGGCTGGAGGGCGGTTACATGCTCAGGCTGGAATTCAAGCTGAAAATGTCGGGCGTGGAACAGCTGGTGGTGAAAAACTGCGCCGTTGCGGACGGTTCCACTTTGCAGGAAATGGTTATCGGCGGCGATTACGAGCGGATATCGGACTCCGCCACGATCGATAAGGACGAAGAGACGGTATGTTCCGTCGAAAAGACCGATTACGGCGCGGAAGTGAGTTTCGCCGTAAGGGGCGACGTTTCAAAAATAATGTATTACGCGTTCTACGCGAAGACGGAAAGCGCGGAAAGCTACGTGATTTTGGACGACGTAAAACTCTATAAAGAGAGTCGGCCCGTGCTGGAATACCGCGCGTACGAAGATTTTTTTGCGGAAAACTTCGAGAACTCCTCCGTGGAGGGCGGACAGCTCAAGGGATCGGCGTTCAGCTTGCAGAACGGCGCGGATACGGGGCGCACCGCGATCGTATCGGATAACGCCATCGCGGGCGAAAACAGCCTGAAAGTATATCTCGGCGCGCGGAACAGCAAGATCGCCGCGCTCAGGACGGGCACGATAGAAGGGCTTTCGGACGACTGGTTCAAGCTTTATTACCGCTTCAAAGCCGACCGGGTTTCCGAAATATACGTGTATGTCAGGAATGCGGCGGACGACAGCATCCTCTACGACAGCTGTTACAATCTCAACTCCGGTGCGCGCATCATAGAGGAAACGAACATACTTTTCGATTCCTCCTCCTTCGATCATAACGCGGCGGGCGTTTATACGGCGTACGGCGAATTCAGCGTGCCCGCGGGAACGCAGGCCTACGCAGAGGTGTGTTTCAAGACGGAAAACGCCAACGGGTATCTTATTTTAGACGATTTCAACGTGCTGCGCGCGTATGAACGCGGCAGCATACTCGATTACCGTCAGCCCGTCAACGAGGCCGTGAAGCCCTCCGGCAGACTGGAGGCGGAGGCCGGCGAAGTGAACGTCGGCGAAAACGAGACGAAAGCCTACGTCGGCTTTATCGGTACGGGCGGCGACGACGGCAAAGCCGCGCTCATCGTTGCAACGTATGCCGTCATACTGCTTGCGGCGGCCGCTGCCCTAGCGTTCGGCAGAAAGAAAAACAGAAAGCCGCTCACCGCGGTTCTCGCAGGGGTGATTTTTATGAGCATAGGAATGAACGCCGCCGGCTGTAATAAAAAAGAAACGTATATGCCCGCGGGGCAGACGGTCGTTACGCCTGAAAAGATAAGCGGAAAGCTCGACAATCCGGGTATGGGCTGGGTCGTTCTGGAAGAACCGACTTACGGCGGGCACGCCGATAACGGCGCCTCCGGCGTACTTCCCGAAGTGGATAACGTTTCCGTGGATTCGAGCTGGGCGCATATCGAAGTGGAGGAGGATAAATACGATTTTTCCTACCTCGATCAGACCATAGACTACTGGACTTCCCAGGGAAAGAGAGTCAATCTGCGCGTCTGTACGGATACGCTCATGCTGACGTATACCTATAAAGGCGTTCCGGACTATCTGTTTGAAAAATACAACGTGGCGTACGAAGAGCACGATTATTCCGACGGCGGCGCGAAACCGACGTATATCGTGCCCGACATCACCGATAAAAACTATCTCGCGCGGCTGGAAAAATTCCTCGCCGTCATCGCGGAGCACTATGCCGGCAACAAGATGGTGGATACCGTGGAAATCCGCGCCTACGGCGTGTGGGGCGAATGGCACAGCGGTTATCAGTACGCCGACAAGGACGAACGCATGTCCGCTTTGCAGAACATTATCGATAAGTATTACGACGCCTACGCGGCCACGGGCAAGACGCTCGCGCTCTGCGCGGCGTGGGATCCCTCGTATACCACGACGGGCGAATACGAGATGTACGGCGACAACGCCTATCTCAATTATGTGAACTGGTCCGCTTTCGATTATCTCTGGCGGCTGGACGGCGCCACTTTCCGCCGCGACAGCGGCGGCGGGCTGCTGTATTACAGGTACGACGAAAAGCTGCTCGCGGAAGCTTTCCGTTCGGGCAAGCGCGTGCCTCTGCTCGGGGAATACGGCACCAACTTCGCCGCGCTGAGCTCGGAGGCGAACGGTTTCGATCTGATGGACGGCATCAACGACATCCTCTATAAGATGCGCGCAAATTATTCCACCGTGCTCGGCTGGGTGAGCGTGGAGCTCGCCTCTATCATCGAACAGGGATATACGGAATTTATCGACAGGGGCAACGAGATGTTCGGTTACCGCCTGAGCGTGGACAGGGCTTTCTATCCCTCGTCGGCCGCGCCCGGCGGAGAGATAACCCTCATGACGGAATGGACGAACAGCGCCGTAGGCAGGTTCTGCTATAAAAGCCCGCTTACCGTCTATCTGCTGGACGGTTCGGGCAAAACGGCATATTCGTATACCGATACGGAGTTCGACGCGCGCACGTTCGTACAGGGCGAGGTTACGGATATATACACGGCTTTCACTCTGCCGCAAGACCTGGCGGCGGGCACGTATAAGCTTGCCGTGGCCATCACGGACGAAAACGGAGAGCCGTATATCGAGCTCGGGCAGGCGGGGCAGATCGGCGACAGCAGGATTTACGAGCTGGGCGAGATCGATGTCAAGCCGGGCGCCAAAACGAAAACGGCCGTCACAAAGACGAACTACGCCTCCGCGGACGAATTTAAATTCGATAAGAATTCCACGTACAGGATCACGTTCAAATATCTGCCGCACTTCGATATGAAAAACTTCTACTTCGACCAGAACGACGGTTACGAGTTTTCTCTCGTGAGCGCCAAGGGCGGCAGCGTCGGCACGTACCGCTGGCAGGACATATCCGGCGAAGCGGGCTGGAAGACCGTTACCGTCCATACGGGAAATTACAACGATTATAAGATGCGCGTGATTTCCGACAATTTCGATAGGATCACCGTCGGCGACGTATATATCGAAAAGCTCACGTCCTCCTGCGCCGAGGACTTCGAGGATTACGATTTCACCGATACGTCCACCGTGCTCGAACCGATCAACACCGTTACGGCCTCGCTCTATGCGGGCGGTTCGTCCAACAGCTACGGAGAGGCGGTATCCCCGATTTCGGGCGGTTCGAGCGTAAGGCTGTACGCGCGGCAGGAAAAGGGATTCAACGTGCTTGCGAAAGTGGACGTGAACAATTACGAATTCAAAAAAGATACGCTTTACAGCGTTACCTTCGATTTCGCGGCCCTCGATGCCGTCGCGAAAGGCGGATATTATTTCGTCGGCACAGGTAAGTACGACGAAGTGAAGAACATGAACTCGCCCGTGGACGTGGTCGGGGAATGGTATGAACGCGACGACAATTACGTTACCAAAAAGACCTTCGTGTTCCTGAACGAGGAGGAGGGCAACACGCTTGTGTTCGGCGTGAAAAACGGCGGTTCGTATCTGATCGACAACCTCGTCGTCGCGGAACTCGGCACAAAAGAAATTGTGCGCGGGCAGGATCTCGCGAACGAACACAACGTCATACCGACTTTCACTCACGGCATAGGCATCACGGAAACTTTTGAGGAAGGTTCGTTCGCCGCCTCCGGCTTCAACTGGGGACAGTTTGCCTGGGGCAGAATGACAATCGATCCCGACGAAGTGGTGAATTACGGCGAAGATAACAAATGCTCGCTCCTCGGCCGCGTGGAAGAGGAGGTGCAGAACCCCGAAACGGATACCGTGTGGTTTGAATTCGCGCGCACGAATACGAAATATTACAAGTTCGAGGCAGGCAAAACCTATAAGGTGGAATTCGAATACAAGATACTGAAAGCGTATCCGCAGGGCAAGATATTCTGTTTCTTCCGCGACGACTCCGTTGCGAACAGGTTCGAAACGGTCGTGGGGGACAACTCCGATCTGTCTTCCCAGAAACCCGTGGGCGAAGTGATAAAGTTTTCGCAGGAATTTACGCTGGGCGATTACGACGGCTATCAGTTCATGATATCCATGAATTACGCCTGGGAGGTCGCCATCGACAACATATTGATAACCGAAGTCGTCTGAGCATAAACATTACAGGCGGGCCGAACGCCCGCCTGTTTTATTTTAAATTTCCGCAAATTAGTGCAGTTTTTCGGCATGATGGGGAAAAGCTATTTACAACCGCGACCGCCGCGGATATAATGAATGAAAAAACATTAAGGGACAGACATGTTATTTACAGAAAAAAACGGAACGCGTAAAAATTTTGCGAAGGATCCCGCCGTTAGATCGGA
>UQZE01000055.1 GCA_900545325.1 uncultured Eubacteriales bacterium | reverse complement strand
TGTGCTCTTCCGATCTGCAAAGCTTTCCTCGGCGCCGCTTACGCACTCTGCCGCCGCGCTTTTTAAAGGCTCTTCCTTCATGGTCAGCAGCATGATCAGATCCCAGATCAGATAAATCAGCATGACGGCGCAAGGCAACACGATAAGGCATATTATTCCCGTACTCGTGGCGAGAAAGCCTATCAGCCCGCCGATCAACGCAGGCAGAGCGGAGGCCTTGCCTATCACATAATCCTGCGGCACATAATATCCGTCGTCCGCGGCGTTGCTCGTGCCTTTCGTCAGAAAGGAAGAACGCCCGTTTTCATCCGTGCGCACGGCGACGATCTGGTGAATCCATATCTCGCGCCCGCGGACGGCTTCTTTTTCAAACGGCTCGTCATAGAGCTCGGGGGCACGGTAAAACGCCACCACGTCCCCCACGGCATATTCGTCGTCCCGACCGACGTATACGACGTCCCCTACGTACAGACCGCTTTCCTCCATGCTCGCGGAACGGACGACGCCGAACCGCAGTCCGAGCGCCCCCTGTTCCCGTAAAGCGAGCGTAACCGCGGCGGCGGCAAGCGTTATCAGCAACACGAGCGTAAACAACACGTCGAGCGCCGTGCCCAGCGTCTTTTTAAGTATTTCAGTTTTCATAAAACGCCTGCCGACCGCGCAAAATTCTTACGCTTGCGCTTTCGTCAATTCCAGGCTGAACGTCAACGTATCCGAAGCGGTTTTATCTGCCGTACCGACAAATTTCACGGTAACGGTATACGTCAGATCGGTGCCGACGGAAACTTCCTGTGCAGTTGCGGAATCTATATCCTCCGTACCGTTGTTGATCGTTACTTTAAAATCTTCACTGGACACCGACGCTGTAAGCTTAGAAGAAATCTTTATATTCGAACCTTCGGCAAAATCGTTCTTGACAACCACTTGGAAAGTTTTTGCTTCCTGCGTTGTAGCAAACGTTACGTCTTTGAACGTGAACGAACCCGTTCCTGCATGTTCTTCACCAATTTCCACTTTCTGTTCTTCGGCCGAAAAATCGCCCTGTTTCAAGGTAACGGTCGCAAGCACGTTATCGGCATTGAACGACAAATTGCCGCCCGTGCCGTTGATCGTTACCTGCGTGGCCGCGTAGATACCGATGCACATCACCGCGAAAACCAAACAAATCGATACGGCGGTGGTGATGATCCTTATTCTTCTTTTCATCTCTGTTCCTCTCCTTTTTACTGAACTTACAGAGGCGGTTCGGGATTCCCGCATCTTCTCTGCTTTTACATTATATCAATTATACAAATTTTAATATACGTAATTCAATATTCAAAACACAACCGTAACAATTCGTAACTTTTAAAGGCTTCTTGATTTTTACGGAGAAATAGTATATACTTAACTATATAGTTTTTAAATCAGAGGCACACCTTGAGATCAAAAGTTACCGAACGTACCCTATTATTCGTAGAGGACGATTTGAATCTGTTATACGAAATGACAAACTGGTTCCGCGCCGCGGGCAATACCGTGCACGCCGCCGACACTCTGGAGAAAGCGGAAAAGCTTTTGCGCGAACACCGTTACGACATGCTCGTTTTAGACGTCGTTCTTCCCGACGGCGAGGGGCTGCGGCTGCTGAAAAACGATACGGCTCTTCCGCCCGCGATCGTCCTGTCCGACCTCGGCAGCGAGGATAGTATTCTCACGGGGTTCGACGCAGGCGCGCTCGACTATATCGTCAAGCCCTGCTCCATGCGGCTTTTGGAAACGCGCATCGGCCTGCGACTTCTGCCCAAAAAGGACGCCACGATAGAGCTTTGCGGCCTTACGGCGGACGCGAACAAACGAACGGCCGTCTATTTCGGCAGGCCCGTATCGCTGACTTCGAGCGAATTCAACATATTGTGGTTTCTGATGTCGCACCCCGGCACGTTTTTCTCTGCGGACGAAATTTACGAAAAGGTTTGGGGCGCGCCCAGCCTGCAGACGACGACCATCCGCCGCCATCTGTCCACCCTGCGGCAGAAACTGAAAGAACTTACGCACGAAAACGCCCTTATCGTAACGGAATTCGGCAAGGGCTACGCTTTTTTTACAGGGGAGGCCAAACCGTGAAACGAATTATCGCGGTCAGGTACGTTATCCTGCTCGTTACGGCGTTGCTTTCCGCCGCAGTCGTGTTATCCTTATGTTTCGGCGTCAGGCGCATAAACGATGCCCCCGTAACGCGGATTTCCAACCAAAACGGCACCTTCGCGGCCAACTCCATTTCCGATCTCGCGGCGCTCAATATCGTTACCGCCGTCAACTATACGCCCGACGAATTTCTGCTGCCGAAAGGCGGCGTTCCCGGACAGATCTTCGATCTGTCCGAAGACGGGGCGTCTTCGCGCGGCACCTATGAATTCGTGATCGCCCACCTCGACCCTTTTTCGGACGAATTCGAAGAACAGTCGGAGGCGCTTTCCCCCTATCTCAAGGGCGACGGCAACTGGCACTTCACGCTGTATATCCCCGCGGTGTGGTCGGCCTGCGCGGTCTATGTGAATTATACGCTCACGGAAATGTGCGGAGAAATAAAGGACTACGACTTTATCAATTACAGCGAATACTCGCATCGGAGCGAACGGCACGACAACGCGACAGAACCGCTCTTTCTCGACTTAAAATTTTACCCGCGCCAGGCGGCGATTTCGCCCGCGGCCTACGACGCGGCCACCGTCGTAACCATTCACTACGAAGCGGAAAAAGGGCGCGCGGCGGGAATTCTCGGAAAGCCGCTCATCGGCGACGACGCCGCGGTGCGCGGTATCGTGTCGCGGGACAACCGCTTTTACACGGTGCAGTATTCTTTGGCCGCGCTCATTATCGCCATTTTTATATTCTTGTGTTTTTTAAAGCGCACGCGCTTTTTCCTGCCGCACGTCATGATCATGATAGGGGTGTTCGGCATACTTGTTTCCGCGTTTTCCCTCGCGGGCGCCACGGGTATTCCGTATATGTGGAAAGCCGCGGAGTCTTGTTCCTATGCCTTTGCGATCTTTTCCGCGCTCCTCGCCCTGAAAGTCCGAACGGGTAAATTCCCGCTCTGGGGCGTTACGCTGGCGCTGGCGGGCGCCTATTGCGCGGCGGCGTTCGTCCTGCCCCTCGTTTCTTTGGGACAGTTCGACCTCGAATTATTCCGCGCCGTCTGCAACGCCGTATTTTTCGCCGCGATCTGCGCTTTTACACTGCTGCTCGCAAAAAACAAGCGCACGGACGTTTCTCTGCTGCTCGTTCCCCTGCTCACGGGCTTTTTGGGACTGGCCTTTTACATGCCGAACGCCAGCCCGTTCGGTTTCGTCAATCCCGTTTTCTGGCTGTGCGCACTCATACTTCTCATTAACGCGAGCGTGAGCTGCCGCGTATTCCTGCGGCTGGAAAAACGAAACAGATACCTCACCGAAAATCTTCAGTCGGAAGTAGCTATCCAGACAAGGGAGCTGAAAGCGGTGATAGAAGAACGCGACGATCTTTTGCGCTACGTTTCTCACGACATGAAAAAGCCCGCTGTAAGCATAGGGCGGTATATCGCCGTACTGCAGGAGCGGGAGAAAGATGAGGAATTAAAAAAAGCCGTAAAGATCATGAGGCAGAAGGCCGACGAACTGATCAAAAATCTGGACGACCTCTCTATGTACGCGAAATCGAACTACGTGGCGGAAAGTTCGGCTTGTTTCAACGCCGACGACGTGTTATCGCAATCCTGCGCCGCGCTCGGCCCCGACTGCGAGGCGAACGGCATTACGCTGGAATACCGCGCGGCGGAACTGCAGGTATACGGCAAGAAAAACGGCCTGCTTTCGGTCGTCAACAATCTCATCATCAACGCGGTGGAGCATGCGCAGTGCACTTCGATAACCGTTTCGGCGTACAGGCGCAGAAACACGGGCGTGATCGCCGTGACGGACGACGGCAAGGGCCTTGGCGGACAGGACGTATTCCGCCCGTACTATTCGGAAAATCCTTCGGACAAAAATCTGGGGCTGGGCCTGTATCTGTGCAAAAACGCGATGCAATCCATGAACGGAGACCTCACTTACGAACAGCAGAACGGAAAACTGACGTTCTTCATCACGCTGCCTCTGGCATAAGCGAAAGCGCCCCCGACTTCGGGAGCGCTTATTTTACATATGTTTTTTTCTGAAATATTCGTACGCGCCGAGCATGCCCGCGTCGTTGCCGCGGGTTTTTTACATTTCGTCCGTTCTGTGTTTTTTTACTTTTAAGCGGTTCACCGCGCGCGCCAGCCGCGCTTTTGCGGCGTAATATTCCTGCACGCTCTGCTTTTGCAAAAGTTCTTCCCGCGCCGCGTCCGCCGCGCGCCGCGCTCTGTTTTCGTCAATTTCCTCGGGATATTCCGCCGTGGCGACGAGAATGAGTACCTCGTTGTCCTCCGTCTTGATAATGCCCTCCGATACCGCGCAGGAAAGTTTCTTTTCCTCTTTTCCGTCGAAAAAGCGGAATTCCACCCACCCCGGCACGACCGCAGAAATAAAATTACTGTGATGCGCGAGGATTCCCTGCTGTCCGCGCAACGTGGGAACGACGAGCGAAATACAGTCCCCTTCGTAAAACGGGCGGTCGGAGGCGAGTATTTTCAGCCGAAAGGTATCCATCACGCGTTCTCCTTCAGCTCTTTCGCCTTGCGCACCACGTCGTCGAGCGTGCCGACGTTGAAGAACGCCGCCTCCGGATAGGCGTCCGCCTCGCCGTCGATAATGGCGGCAAATCCCTTCACGGTTTCGCCGAGCGGCACGTATCTGCCCTGCACGCCCGTAAATTTCTCCGCCACGTTGAAGGGCTGAGAAAGAAATCTCTGCACCTTTCTCGCGCGGGCGACCGTCAGCTTATCTTCGTCGCCGAGTTCTTCCATGCCCAAAATAGCGATAATGTCTTGCAGTTCCTTATACTTTTCAAGCACCTCCTGGACGCCGCGCGCCACGCGGTAATGCTCCTTGCCCACGATGTTTTCCGAGAGGATACGCGAGGATGAGTCGAGCGGATCGACTGCGGGATAAATGCCCTGTTCCGCTATCTTGCGGCTTAATACGGTGGTCGCGTCGAGGTGAGAAAAGGTTGTGGCGGGCGCGGGGTCCGTCAGATCGTCCGCAGGCACGTACACCGCCTGCACCGAGGTAACGGAGCCGTTTTTCGTGGAGGTGATGCGTTCCTGCAGTTCGCCCATTTCGTTGGCGAGGGTGGGCTGATAGCCGACCGCCGAGGGCATGCGGCCGAGCAGGGTGGACACTTCGCTCCCCGCCTGCACGAAACGGAAAATGTTATCGATGAACAGCAGCACGTCCTTATGCTGTACGTCGCGGAAATATTCCGCCATGGTCAGCCCCGAAAGCGCCACGCGCATGCGGACGCCCGGCGATTCGTTCATCTGCCCGAACACGAGCGCCGTCTTTGCGGCGACGCCGCTTTCGTTCATCTCGTTCCATAAGTCGTTGCCCTCGCGGGAACGTTCGCCCACGCCCGTAAATACGGAATATCCGCCGTGCTGGGTGGCAACGTTGTGGATCAATTCCTGTATGAGCACGGTCTTTCCTACGCCTGCGCCGCCGAAAAGGCCGATCTTGCCGCCCTTGGGATACGGTTCGAGCAGGTCTATCACCTTGATCCCCGTTTCGAGGATATGCACCGCAGGGCTCTGTTCGCTGAACGCGGGCGCGCTCCGATGAATGCTGCGTCGTTCTTCCGTCTCAACCGGGCCGCCGCCGTCGATCGGCTGTCCTAATACGTTGAACATGCGTCCGAGCGTGCGTTCGCCCACGGGCACTTCTATGCATCTGCCCGTGGAAACGACTTCCGTGCCGCGGGAAAGCCCTTCGCTTTCCGAAAGCATGACGCAGCGGACGGTGCGTTCGTCGAGATGCTGCGCAACTTCCATTACCTTTTGCGTTTTACCCTCGCCCACGGTGAGGGCGTCTTTGATCTTCGGCAGCCCGTTTTCAAACTTTACGTCGACGACAGGACCGGAAATCCTGATTATTATGCCTTTTACCATATCAATTTCTGTTCCTTAAGGATTTCGCGCCCGACGAAACCTCCGTGATCTCCTGCGTGATGGCCGCCTGTCGGACGCGGTTGAATTCGAGCGAAAGCTCCGCGAGGATTTCTTCCGCGTTTTCGTTTGCCGAACTCATGGCCGTCATTCTCGCGTTCTGTTCGCAACAATAGCTGTCCACGAGCGCGCTGTACACAAATCCCGCCACATAGCTGGGGATAATGTGGTCGAGCACGTCCACTACGGTCGGCTCGTATTCGAACTTTGTGGACACCTCATCCTGCGACATGAACTGGCTCCTGTGGAAAGGCAGCAGCCGCGCAGACTGCACCTCCTCCTTCTGCCCGTTTTTGAAATCGGTGTACACGACGAATATTTTATCGAGTTTTCTCTCGTCGAAGAGCGACAAAAGCAGGGTGCAGATCTCGCGCGCCCGCTGGAGGGTGGGATTCTGCGCGGTGTAGAGAAAGCTGCGCTCTATCGGGATGCGGTGCTGCATGAAATACTGCCGCCCGTATTCCCCCACCACGAAAAGCTTGCTGTCCTCGTGTTCGGATATCATTTTCTGCGCCAGTTTCAAAACGTTCTGATTGTACGCCCCCGCCAGTCCCTTATCGGCGGTGATGACCAGAATTCCGTAGGTGCCGTTGAGTTTTTCCGAAGCGTTCACGGGATAAAAATACTTGCTTTCCACGTCGCCCGCGATGCGGAACAGCCGCTTTATCTCCGCCTGCACCGCCGAAAAATAAGGGCGCGTTTTATCAAGATCGCTCTTCGCCTTCCGCATTTTCGTCGAGGCGATGAGATACATGGCGTTGGTTATCTTTTTCGTATCGCGGATGCTCTCTATTCTGTTTTTGATATCCTTGATGTTATCCATTTGCCTTTTCAGCCTTTTTCGCGTCCGCGCGGGCGCGGAACTCGTTTGCCCGCTTCAAAATTTCCGCCCTGAGTTCGGGCGTGAGAACTTTTTTGTCCTCTATTTCCGCGTAGATTTCGGGCGCTTTTTCCGCGATATAGCGGAGCATATCCTGCGAAAAATCGTATATACCGCCGCGGGGTACGTCCTGCATCACCCGCCCCATCGCGCACACTAGCAGCAATACTTCCTCCGCCTGCGTATACGGTCTGAACTGCGGCTGGCGCAGCAGGCGCATCAGCCCCTGTCCGTAGGAAAGCTGTTTTTTGGTGATGTCGTCGAGATCGCTCGCGAACTGCGTGAAAACTTCCATTTCCCTGTACTGCGCGAGATCGAGCCTGATGGTGCCCGCAGCGGCCTTGACCGCCTTGGTCTGCGCGGCGCCGCCCACGCGCGACACCGAAAGCCCCACGTTGACGGCGGGGCGCTGTCCCTGAAAGAACAGTTCGCTTTCCAGAAAGATCTGCCCGTCCGTGATGGAAATGATATTTGTGGGGATATACGCCGAAACGTCGCCGGCCTGCGTTTCCACGATGGGAAGCGCGGTCAGACTGCCCCCGCCCAGCGCGTCGGAAAGGTGCGCCGAACGTTCGAGCAGACGCGAATGAAGATAGAACACGTCGCCGGGGTAAGCCTCGCGGCCGGGCGAACGTTCCAAAAGCAAACTGAGCGTGCGGTAGGCCACGGCGTGTTTTGAAAGATCGTCGTAGACGATCAGCACGTCCCTGCCCTTGTACATAAAATATTCCGCGAGCGCGCATCCCGCATAGGGCGCGATATACTGCATGGGAGCGGCCTCGCCCGCGCTCGCCGAAAGCACCACGGTGTAATCGTCCGCACCGCGTTCTTTCAGCGTGGCGGCGAACTGCGCCACAGAACTCGCTTTCTGCCCTATGGCCACGTAAACGCAGATCACGCCGTTGCCCTTCTGGTTGAGAATGGTATCGAGGGCGATGGCGGTCTTGCCCGTCTGCCTGTCCCCGATGATGAGTTCTCTCTGCCCGCGGCCTATGGGAAACATGGAATCGATAACCAGAAGCCCCGTTTCCATCGGTCTGTTCACGGGCTGTCTGTCGATAATGCCGGGCGCGGGCTGTTCGATGGGGCGGTAATCTTCGGCGCGGATCTCCCCCGCGCCGTCTATCGGATTGCCGAGCGCGTCCACCACTCTGCCCAAAAAGCCTTCGCCCACGGGCACGCCCGCGGTCTTGCAGGTACGCTTTACGGTACTACCCGCCTCGATCTCCCTGCAGTCCCCGAATACGATCACGCCGCACCTATCGGGGCGCAGATCCTGAATCATGCCCTTTACCCCGCAGGAAAAGACGACGATCTCGCCGTAAGCGGCATGTTCCAGCCCGCTCACCGTGGCGATACCGTCGCCGACGGTCAGCACTTTTCCCAGCTCCTCCGCCGCCGCTTCGGGCGACCATTTTTCCACCGCCTCGCGGATCAAGGGAATGATGCTGCCGCTCTTTTTCGGCAGTTTCACAAGGGTGTCCTTCAGTTGGTTGAAACGGCCGTTCACGCTCCAGTCGTATACGTCCCCGCCCGCTTCCAGGCGGAAACCGCCGGGAAAGAGCGCGCTTTCCTTCCATTCGAGCTCGACTTCCGCGCCGTATTTCTTTTCGAGAAATTCCGTAAACCGACGCGACTGTTCTTCGTTCGGCCGCGCTTCGGCGTACAGAACGGCTTTAATCTTTTTCATGCTCTTCACCCCTTTCCGCCGCGGACAGGAACTGCTCGTACGCTTCGTCCGTACTCGCTTTGAGCACGAGTTTTTCCGTCATGCTGCCGACGATGTCCGCAATGTCCTCGTTGGCGCTTTCTATCAGCCTGTCGTGTTCTTCCTGCGCCTTTTCGCGCGCGTCTTTCAGGATTTTATCGGCCTCGGCCTGCGCGCTTTTGAGTTTTTCCTCCCTCAGCGCGGCGACCTCCGCGAGCATGCGGCTCTTTTCGCCGTTCACCTCTTCTTCGGCAGAGGCGAATTTTTCTTTATATTCGCTTTCCTTCCGCTCCGCCTCGTCGAGCGCTTTTTTCGTCTTTTCCTCGCGTTCGGCATAGGCGTCCTCCCGCTTTTTCATGTATGCTCTGACCGGTCTGTACAGCAGAAAATACAGGCCGAACGCCAGAATGGTGAAATTCAGCAGGTGCAGCAGAATTTGTTGCCAATCGATATTCAACGGCATAACAACCTACTCCTTACAGAACGAATATGACCAATATCGCTACGATCAGGGCGTAAATTATCGCCGTTTCTATAAACACGAGGCCTAGCATCATGCTTGAACGTATGTCGTTTTTCGCTTCGGGCTGGCGGGCTATGCTCTCGTTGGATTTTGCGATGGCTATACCCATGCCGATCGCGCCCGCGGCCGCCGCGAGTCCCACGGCGATCGCCGCGGCGATGGCTTTCGCGCCCTTTTCGTCCGTCTGTTTTTCTTCCGCTGCGGCCTCGCTGCCGCTCTCGTCAGCCGCGGCTTCCGCCTGCACGCTTTCCGCGCTCGCCGCGGGCACGCGCGGCGTTAAAGCGAAGGATACGACAAACGCGATACTCGCCGCCGCGATCAGCGCAAACATTATAAGGGAAATCTTTTTCATGGCTTTTGTGCTTTTCATATTTATACCTCCGAGGTCTTGATTTTTTTGGTCTTTATTTTCTTTACATGCGGTTCCGAAACCTCTCCGTAAAAGAGCGCGGTGAGCATGACGAGAACATAGGTCTGTATGAGCGCGTGCAGCAGCGTGAACAGCACACCCACAATGACGGGCAGAACGAAACTGAGCGCTTTATAGTAATACACGAGTTCGGTTACGAGCAGGCCCGAAAGGAGCGCGCCGAACAGACGGAAACTCATGGATATGGGCAGGGAAAAATCTTTGAGCGTGCGCCCTACGCCCCGCATGCCGTTGCTGACGATGCCGCCCGATAAGATGATGAGATAGGAAAGACAGCCCAGCGCGATGGCGGCGTTGATATCCGAAAGGGGCGCGGGCAGGGATACGGACACGCCGCTTTCCGCCACGACCTGAATGCCTAAAAGCTCGAATATCGTGCTCGTGAATATGTATACGCCCGCGGCGAATATGTAAGCGCCCAGAAAGGCGTTCCGATGCGGGCTGTTGCGTTTTGCCTGTCCGTCGAAATACCCGACGAGCGTTTCCAGCGCCAGCTGGAATTTTCCCGGCACGGCCTTAAAACGCGGTATCGCGAAAACGCGCACCGCCGCGGCGGCGAGCAGTACGGCGCCCGTTACCGCAAACGCCGAGACAAGGGCGGGATTGACCGACAGCCCGAACAGGGAAATCCGATTATTTTCGTGCAGCACGGCGTCCTTCATCGATTCGGAAATATCTTCGCTTTTAATATAAAGCGAATCCGTCAGAACGATGCCGACGACCAGCGCCGCGACGATAAACGCAAATACTGCGCCGACGACGATATTCTTTTTTCTCTCGCGGCTGCTTAACTTGCTTTTCATAGTAGCTACCTCTGTTTGCTGATTTGCCACCGATTATTATAGCACGCTTGACAACAATATCAAAATATGTATAATGTATGATATACGATATAAAAATGGTATGGTAACATGGATATAAAAACGTTAAGATACTTTCTCACGGTAGCGCAGGAAAAGAACATAACCCGCGCCGCCGAAAAACTGTTCCTGGCCCAGCCGCCCCTCAGCAGACAGATGAAACTGCTCGAACAGGAGCTCGGCGTTACCCTCTTCATCCGCGGCAAGCGGCAGATCAGGCTGACCGAAGAGGGGTATTACCTCAAACAGCAGGCGGAAGAGATCATATATCTTCTCGAAAAGACCGAACAGCACCTGAAGCGCATGGGTTATTCCGAAAACGGCATCATTTCCATAGGCGCGACGGGCACCTGCTGCATCAGCATCGTCGCGGAGATCATAGAGCAGTTCCACAAGATCGCGCCGCATATCCGTTTCCGCACATGGACGGGCGACGGCGACGAAATCCAGGAAAAACTCGATAAAAATCTGGTGGATATCGGCATCGTGCGCGAACCCGTAAAAATGGAAAACTACGACCGCGTGTTCCTGCACAGCGAACCGTGGGGCATTATCTGCAACGCGCACCACCCGCTCGCGCAGGACGGCGGCGACGGCATAGAGCTTTCCGCGCTGGAAAACGTGCCGCTCATCGTTCCCTCCCGACAGTCCATACAGGACGAGATCAACGGCTGGTTCAACCTCATTTCCGCAGACAGAAACATCTTTTGTTTTTACAATTCCATCAGTTCCGTTCTGGAACTCGCGGAGCGCAACGTGGGCGTGATCATCTGCCCCGAAAACATACGGAAATTCGTAAACAAAGAGAATCTCGCTTACAAACAGATCGTCAATCCCCTCAGAGAATCGAGGGTGTATATTGTAAAAAACAGAATGCAGGTCATGTCCGCGGCGCTGGAACGGTTCTGGCAGTTCGCGCTCGACTACGCAAAAAAACATATCGCGCCGTAAGCGCCCCGCCCCGCGGCGGACGCAAGGACACAAACCGCAAGGGCGCACGAAAAAAGCGGAACGAAACCGTTCCGCTTTTTTTTATTAAAATTTCAGCCATTTCAGTTCGCCCGCGGCGAGCGTTATATCGCTCGCACGGCCGTTTCCGTCGTAAAATTTCGTATTTACCTCTCTGTCGGAGTTATTGACGACGGCACATTCGTTTATCTGCGGATAATACTGGCAGATCACCGCTGTGTCCTCGCAGAACCATTTATAAATTTCGCTTTCCTTATGCGCAACGTAATGCAGCGCCCTGTACAAAATGCGCTCGTTCTGCACGTTGTACGGCAGGCCGGTCATGTAAAACGCCCTCCCCTTGCCGTAGTCGTGCACGCTCATCAAAACGTCCTGGCGGTCGATATCGAGCACCGACGTTTCGGGATAGGCGTACACGCTCTTCATGCTTTCGCCGTAGTCGATTTTTTCGCGCACGTCCTCCAAAATAAAGTGTTTGCCGACGGGTTTTAAATTGTATTTGTCCGTAGAAAGGGACAATCCCGTTTCCTTATCCACGCCCAGCACGTCCGCAAGGACGAAATACCTGCCGTTCGCGGCGTACGCGCTCGGCTCGCCTATGCCGATCAAGCCGCCGCCGTTATACACCCACTCGCGGACGACGGCCGCAAGCTCTTCGTCCTTCCAGCATTCGCCGCCGGAATACGCCGTGCCCGCGTCGCCCGCGTTGATGACGACGTCGAAATTTTCGAGCGCTCCGTTTTTCGCGTCCTCGAAACTGATGAAGGAAACGTCCGCGGGCATGCCGCTGAGCGCTTCCAATATTCCCTGATAGGAATACACCTTCTGATAATACAGTTCGTGCGCCACCATATAACACTGCCAGGAACGGATTTTGCCCCAGGCGTTCATCACCGCCACGCGCAGGTTGGAATAAGGATTGTTCCCCTTGACCTTTTCGTAAGATCGGAAGAGCA